>DASXLB010000079.1 GCA_036496585.1 Vicinamibacterales bacterium | reverse complement strand
CGGCTCGCCTCGCCTCGCTTCGCTCGCTCGCTTCTCACCTTCCGCCGGCTCGCGGCGGCTCGCCTCGCCTCGCCTCGCTTCGCTCGCTCGCTTCTCACCTTCCGCCGGCTCGCGGCGGCTCGCCTCGCCTCGCTCGCGGCCTCGGTTCCGGAGAAGCTTTTGTCCTCTATCCCTCTGCGGCACTGACTCCGGCTTCACTGCGATCTGCCACCACGCGATCGAATCATTCCTCGATCAAGCGTTCGTAGATCCGCTGCAGTTCGTCTTCGCTCACGAAATCGATCTCGATCCGGCCGCCCTTGCCGCGGCGGTTGATCCGCACGCGCGTACCGAGGGCGAGACGGAGCTTGTCTTCCGCCGCCCGCGTGTTGGGATCGGCTCGCTCCTTCGCGTCTGTCGCGTCCTTCGCTTCCTTCGTGTCCTTCTTGACCAGGGCTTCGACGTCGCGGACCGAGAGGTTCCGCGCCACGATGTCGCGGCCCAGGCGGAGCTGGGCGGCTTCGTCCGGGAGCGCCAGCAGGGCTCGGGCATGGCCCATCGAGAGCGCGTTCGACGCGAGGTTGTTGCGGACCTCCTGCGGCAATCGCAGCAGGCGCACGTAGTTCGCGATCGAGGAGCGGTCCTTGCCGACCGCGTCGGCGATCTGCTCCTGGGTCAACTGGTAATCGTCCGCAAGACGGCGGTAGGCGACCGCCTCTTCAATCGGATTCAGGTTCTCGCGCTGGATGTTTTCGATGAGCGCAACGGCGAGCAGGCGGTTCTCCGGAATGTCACGGACGACCACGGGCACCTTCATCAGGCCGGCGCGCTGCGCGGCGCGCCAGCGCCGCTCGCCGGCGATGATTTCGTAGCGCTCGGCCTCGCCGGCGACGCGTCGGACGACGATCGGCTGGATGATGCCGTTGCTGCGGATCGAGCGCGACAGCTCGTCGATGCGCTCGTCGTCCATCTGCGTGCGCGGCTGGAACCGGTTGGGGCGCAGTTGATCGAGATCGACGTCGAGCGCGCGCTCTCCGGCGGCGGGTGCCGCCGGCGGCAGGTCGGGGATGAGAGCGCTCAGGCCGCGGCCGAGTGCGGGGCGTTTGTCAGCCATGATGGTGCTCCGTCTGGGGGGCGGCGGCGGATTCGCGCGCGAGCACTTCGCGCGCCAGCGCGAGATACGCCTCGGAGCCGCGTGATTTGACGTCGTAGAGGATCGCGGGCAGCCCGTGGCTGGGCGCTTCGCCGAGTCGGACGTTGCGGGGGATCACGGTCGTGTAGACGCGATCCTGGAAGAACTCGCGGATGTCGTGCGAGACCTGTTGGCCGAGGTTGGTGCGCTCGTCGTACATCGTCATCAGCACCCCGGCGATGTCGAGCGAGGGGTTGAACGCACTGCGGACGCGGCGCAGCGTGGCGATGAGATCGGCGAGACCCTCGAGCGCGAAGTATTCGCAGTTCAAGGGAATGAGGACAGCGTCGGCGGCGACGAGCGTGTTGAGCGTGAGTAGCCCCAGCGACGGAGGCGTGTCGATGAGGATGAAGTCGAAGCGGTCGCGGAGCCGATCGAGGAGGTCGCGCAGGCGGCGCTCACGGTCTGGCAGCGTGACGAGCTCGACTTCGGCCCCGGTGAGATTGCGATCCGCCGGGATGAGCCAGAGATTCTTGACGCGCGTTTCGAGGAGGAATGGTGCCGGATCATCGAGCGGGCCGGCGGCGGTGAGCGCCTGGTAGATGGTGCCGGCGGAGCCCGCCTGTCCCTTGAGTCCCAGGCCGCTGGTCAGATTGGCCTGGGGGTCCATGTCGACGACGAGAATGCGCTGCTCGGCGATGGCGAGGGCGGTGGCCAGGTTGATGGTGGTGGTGGTTTTCCCGACGCCGCCCTTCTGGTTGGCGACGGAGAGGATGCGCGCCATTTGGTTGTTCAACCTAATCTATGCATTGTTCCACGTGAAACATGCGGTGGATGATACCTCGGATTGTTTCACGTGGAACGCTGCAAGCGAGTCAGGACACTATGTGTCGCCTGGATGAGTTGGCGGGTGGAAATCCAGCGTAACTCATCGGGTAGTCCATCTGGCGGATCCTGAGCGCCCACGGATCTGAACAATGCGACGGTACCATTCGGCCGCAAGAATGCTGAGATGTACGAAAACATCGAGTGTTCGAGACGAACAGCCCGGACGGAGACCACGACGAAGCTGCGGGCAAAACTGGGTTGTCCTGAAAGCTCTTCAAATCGTCTGGTCTCGACGGCAGCCGTCAATCCGAGCTCGCGAATGACCTCTCGCAGAAAGGCTGCCTTCCTTTCTCGTGACTCCACCATGACGAGGCGGGACGCATTGCTAGCAAGCGCCAAAGGGATCGCGGGAGACCCGCCGCCTGAACCAAGGTCGATCAGCGGCTCCCCATGGGGAAGTTCCGCAGCCGCCGCGACCGGCTCGAGTAACAGCCGATCGACTGCTTCGTCAGGATCCGATAGCGACGTCAAATTGATCTTCTTGTTCCAGTGGCTGAGGACCTGGTAGTAAGCGACGAGCTGGGTGAGGAGTGGCTCCGGAAGGAGCAACCGCGCGTGGCTGGCGCGATCGGTCAGAACGTCCGAGATGTCGCGGAGACTCACGACCGGAGCGCGCCCGCGATGTGCGACGCGATCAAGGCGACCGCGGCTGGTGTCATCCCAGGAATCCTGAGGGCCTGGCCGATTGTCTCCGGCCTGACCGTCGCCAACCGCTCGACTGCTTCGCGAGATAGCCCTGGTATCCCCTCAAACCTGAAGTCTGAGGGGATTTCGCGGGTCTCCTGACGCTTCAGCCGGGCCACGGACTCCTCCTGGCGGCGCAGATACCCTTCGAATCGATACATCGTCTCGAGGCTGCCAAGATCGACGATCGGATCCCGCACGTCGAGTGGAAGCTGCCCTCCGGAGATGAGCGCCCGGATATCGACGGTTGGTTGGCGGAGAGCTCGCGCGGCCGGCAGGCGACCTCCTCCGAGAGTGACCGTAGTCGTCTCAATCGTCTGCCGGTTGCGCTCGAGACGATCGCGACGCCCCTCGAACGTCGCCCACCGGTCGTCGTCTACCAGGCCGGCGCGTCTGCCCACAGGGGTCAGGCGAAGATCGGCATTGTCGATTCGTAGCAACAGACGATGTTCCGCGCGCGACGTGAACATGCGGTACGGCTCGAGGCAACCGCGCGTGACCAGATCGTCGACCAGGACCCCGATGTACGCCTCGTCTCTGCCGAGAACGACTGGCGCTTCCCCCCGCGCGTGGCGGGCGGCGTTGATACCCGCCATCTGGCCTTGCGCCGCGGCTTCCTCGTAGCCGGAGGTGCCATTGATCTGACCCGCAAGGAACAGTCCGCCAAGTCGCCTCGCCTCCAGAGACCGATCGAGCTCCGTCGGCTGGATGAAGTCGTACTCAACCGCATAACCAGGCCGGATCATCGTTGCATCCTCCAGTCCTGGGAGCGCGTGGACGATTTGCAACTGGAGGTCCGCTGGCAGGCTCATCGAATAGCCGTTGACGTAAATTTCGTCGACGTCGAGGCCTTCAGGCTCAAGAAATATCTGATGGCGGTCCCGATGCGGGAACCGCATCACCTTGTCTTCCAGAGAAGGGCAGTATCGCGGCCCGATGCCGGCTATCTGGCCATTGAACAGTGGCGATTCACCGATGTGCTGGCGGACCAAAGAATGGACGCGCTCAGTGGTATGTACAATGTGACAGCTAGTTTGCGGTCGATTGACCTTAAACGTCTGGAACGAAAACGGGACTGGCGGATCGTCCCCGCAATCCTCCGTGAATCGCGTGAAATCGATGCTGTCGCGATGGAGGCGAGGAGGCGTGCCCGTTTTCAGCCGTCCCCACGAAAACCCGAACGATTTCAGCGATTCGGCCAGATCCGTCGAGGGCGGCTCACCCGCGCGGCCCGCCGGCCGTTGATCGCGGCCGACGTGAATCAGACCGTTCAGAAACGTACCCGTCGTCACGACGAGGGCATCGCAGCCGTACAGGTCGCCGTCCGCCATCGCGATGCCGCACACCCGGCCGTCGTGCGAGAGGATCCGCGCCGCCTTTCCGATGATCCAGGAAATGTGCGGCTGTTCTTCGAGCGCCTGACGCACCCACTGACCGTAGCGCCGCTTGTCCGCCTGGGCGCGGGGAGACCACACCGCGGGGCCGCGGCTGCGGTTGAGCAGTTTGAACTGGATCGCCGTCGCATCGATCGCCAGCCCCATCAGCCCGCCGAGCGCGTCGATCTCTCGAACCAGATGACCCTTCGCCGTGCCGCCGATCGCCGGGTTGCACGGCATGTGCGCGACCGTGTCTTTCGACAGCGTGCAGATGGCGACATCCCTCCCGAGACGCGCGGCCGCCCACGCCGCTTCGACACCGGCGTGCCCGGCGCCAATCACGATGATTTCGTGTTTCCGCATAGCGGTCAGCTCATCCGTGGATCATTCCGATCACCCGATCACCCGATGACCCACCTATTTTCCTATACAGAACCGCTCGAAGATCGTACGCAGCACTTCATCCTGGGGCCGGGCGCCGGAGATCTCGTCGAACCGCCCGCGCGCCTCGTGCAGATCGGCCAGCACGAACTCTTCGGAGATCCCCGCCTGCACCGACGCGCGCGCTCGCTCGAGCGCGCCGCGTGCGTGTTCCAGCAGCGCCGCCTGACGCGCGTTGGCGAGCGCGGGCCGATCGCGGAGCGCTGCGGCGCCCCCCGCATGTTCGATGAGCGCGCGACGCAACTCGCCGATCCCCTCGTCGGTGATCGACGACACCTCGAGCGCGCCGAGCGTCTCTGCCTCCCAGGCGGCAGGCAGATCCGCTTTACTCGCCACGAGCAGGCGACGGCCCTGGTGCTCCGCCGCAAGGGCACGATCCTCGTCATCGAGCGGCCGCGACCGGTCTATCACGACCACCACGATGTCGGCGGCGGCGCCGGCCTGGCGGGCGCGTGCGATTCCCTCCTCCTCGATCGCGTTCGAAGGCTCGAGCCGTAATCCTGCGGTGTCGATCAACGTGAACGGTATCCCGCTCAAGTCGATCCGCTCCGTCAGCAGGTCGCGCGTCGTCCCGGGCACGTCGGTAACGATCGCCCGCGCCGCGCCGGCGAGTCGGTTGAAGAGACTCGATTTCCCCGCGTTCGGTCGTCCCACGACCGCGGCGGTCAGGCCCTCGCGGATGATCCGGCCGCGGGCGGCGTCGGCGAGCGTGCGCTCGACCGAACGGAGCACGCTGTCGAGCGCCTCGCCCGTCTCATGGCGACCGACGAAGTGATAGCCCTCGTCAGGAAAGTCGAGCGAGGCTTCGAGCTTCGCGATGAGATCGAGCAGCGCCGCATCGATCTCACGCAGCTTCGAGGTGAGCGTCCCCTCCAGTTGGTCGAACGCCACGCGCGCCTGCAGCGGCGTCACCGCGTCGATCAGTTCGGCGACCGCTTCCGCCTGCACGAGATCGATGCGGCCGTGGAGATACGCGCGTAGCGTGAATTCGCCGGGATTCGCCAGTCGCGCCCCGGCGGCGATCGCCGCCTCCACGATCTGCCGCAGGACAACCGGGCTGCCATGCGCGGCGATTTCGACGACGTCATCGCCCGTGTAGGAGTGCGGCGCGGGGAACGACGTCACCACCGCTTCATCGATCGCGACGCCGCCGGCCATCACGATCGTACTCAGCGTCGCGCGGCGCGGCTCGAGGGCTTCGGCGCATCCGAGAGCCTTCGCGACCGCGCTGGCGCACGGCCCGCTGAGCCGGACGATGCCGATGCCGCCCCGGCCTGGGGGAGTCGCGATAGCGACGATCGTGTCCTCGGTCGAGAACATGGGTCGGAATCAAAGATCCGTGAATCGGACTCCGAGGCTCGGACGCTCCGATCTCAGTCGTCGGCGCTTACTTTTTCGAGATGATGACTGTCTTCAGGAACGCGTCGCCGACGCTCTCCGAGCTCATCGCGGGATCCTCGGCCACGGTGAGATGCACGATGCGCCGGGCATACGGGTTGAGCGGACCCATCTCCTGCGGCCCCGAGGCGCGAACGCGTTCCATCGTGAATCGCGTCATCTGCCGCAGCTCTTCGTCCTTGCCCTTCCGATATCCCATGCAGTCGACGACGAAGCTGCGATCGTCGGTGAGTTCCCGCCGGAATCCCGTATTGACGATCTGCTGCAACGCGTCGAGCGCCTCGCCCTTGCGCTTCAGCAGGACCTCGCCGCCGGCGCCGTCGATCTCGACGCGAACCGCGTCGGGAGCGTCGACGATGGTGACGTTCAGCGACGGCAGATCCATGGCGGCGAGCACGCCACGCACGAGAGACCCGGCTCTTTCCTGGACGCTGCTCATGGCTTTCGCTCCTTCGCCTGGTCGGTCTTGCCGCCGCCGACTGGTTTCGCGCTCTTCATCTGGCGCTCGGCCGGCGGGCGCAGCGTCTTCACCGGTGCTGGTCCCAGCATGCGATTGGTGAGCATCTGCTGGAAGATGCCCCACAGATTGCTGATCGTCCAGTAGATCACCAGGCCGCTGGCCGCGCGCACGAACAACGTCCCCATCATGATCGGCATGAAGAACAGCATCATCTTCTGCTGCGCCGGGTCGCCGGTGGCGGGCGTCATCTTCTGCTGGATGAACATCGTGATGCCCATCAGGACCGGCCAGACGTAGTAGGGATCGTGCGCCGACAGATCGTGAATCTGCAGGATGAAGGGGGCGCCGCGCAGCTCGATCGCCACCGACAGCAGAGAGTAGAACGCGTAGAGGACAGGCAGCGTCAGGATCATCGGTACGCAGCCGCTGGCGGGGTTCACGCCGCGCGACTTGTAGAGCTCCATGATCTCCTGGTTCTGTTTGGCGCGCGCCGGATCGCTCATCTTCAGGTTCTTGTAGCGATCCTGAACGGCCTTGAGCTCCGGCTGCAGCGCCTGCATCTTCCGCATCGACACGTAGCTCTTCTGCCGGAGCGGGAACATCACCAGGTTGATGAGAATCGTCAGGAGAATTAACGACCAGCCGTAATTGCCGACGTAGCCGTTGATCCACTTGAGCGCGCGCAGGAGCGGGACGACCAGCCAGGCGAAGATCCCGAAGTCGATCGAACGGACGAGATCGCGATCGACCGTCGCGAGTACGTCGAAGTCTTTCGGTCCGGCGAAATAGCGCGCGTGCGCCGCCGCCGGGAAGCGCGCGGACCAGTCGATGTAGTGGGCGCCCTCCGGCACGTCCTTCAGATCGACGTCGACGGCGGTGTACTGCAGCCGCAGCGCGGCGTCGGGCTTCACGACGACCGCGAGGAAGTAGTGGTCGTCGACGCCGCCGAACCCGAATATCCCTTCCTGCAACGGCTGTTGCGAGACCTTGTTCGCCGCGACCCGCGTCACCTTGCCGTCTTTGTAGAAAAGCGGTTGCGGTGGCGGGTTATAGCGAGACTTGGCGACGATGCCGCTGCCGAGTGCCGGACCCCAGCGGAGCGTGACCGGCAGCGGCTGCCCGTTGCGAGTCAGCGAGGCCGTGACGTCGATGACGTACGGCTGGCTCGCGGCAATGGCAAACGTCTTTTCAGCCGCGAGACCCGATGCGTCTTTGTAGTCGAACGTCGCTTTCCACGTGCCGTTCGCCGACGATTCGCCGACCGTGAAGGGCGCGGTCGCGAGCTCCGCCGATACGGCCGGGTCGTCGCTCGCGAGCGTGAAAGGGAGTGGCGAGTCGGCAGGCGCGTGTCCAGCTACGAGTTCGAAGGGGCGCTGATCCGCGTCGCGATAGCGCTTCAGTTGCCAGCTCGTGAGCACGCCGCCTCGCGACGTGAACACGCCGTGCACCTCGGCGTTGTCGATCGTGACCTCGTGTGCCGGAGCCTCCGGAGCAGTCTTGGCGGCTTCCGCTTCTCCGTGTACCGACGGGGCGGGGTTCGCGGCGGCTGGGGCCGAGGCCTTCGGTGCCGTGGCGAGTTTGCTCGCTTCTGGAGGCTTCTGCTGAGCAGCCGCCGGCGGGGCAGACGGAAACCACGCCTGGAAGGCGTAGAGGACGACGAACGACAGAATGACGGCGAGGAGAACGCGGCGTTCCATCAGGTTCGGGGCGCAAGATGCGCGGGGGGTATACGGGGTGTGGCATCGGGGACCGGGTCGAAGCCCGATCCGCCGAACGGGCGGCACTTCGACAAGCGGCGTGCGGCGAGCCAGGCGCCTCGCCAGGGCCCGTGGCGCTCGATCGCCTCCAGGGCATAGGCTGAGCACGACGGCTCGAACCGGCAGTGGCCGCCGAGCACTGGCGACAGCAGCAACCGGTAGAGGCGAATTGCGACGACGAGCAATTTAGCTGTCATAAAATTGACAACCCAAGCCGCCGAAGTGCCAACAGATAATCTCGCTGCAGCTCGGCGGCAGCCAGCTCGTGGGCGCCGCTCTTGGCGATGACGACCAGATCCACGGCGGCAGATGGGTGCGCCGAAACCCGGAACGCCTCTCGAATCAATCTCTTGGCTCGATTTCTAACAACAGCCCCGCCGATGCGGCGGCTGGCGACGATACCCAGACGCGATGACGTGCCTGGCGCGGCGGCCGAGAGGACAGTCAGATAGCGTCCGTGAACCCTTCGCCCCGCGTCGAACACGCGCTGGAACTCCGTCCGGCGGCGCAGCCGCCGGGACGCGGGCAGGGTCTGGGGTGACACTAGCGGGAGTGCGTGACGGCGAGCCGCTTGCGGCCCTTGGCGCGGCGGCGCTTCAGCACGTGGCGCCCATTCTTCGTCGACATGCGAACCAGGAAGCCGTGCGTCCTCTTGCGGCGCCGGCGGTTCGGCTGGAAAGTACGTTTGCCCTTCATAGCGTCTGAAACCTCTGCGACGATTCTGGTGAAACAGAGAAACGATAGATACTAGCGAACCGCCCTCCGGGGTGTCAATTGCGAGGGCCCGTTCTCTCTGGTATAGAGTCCATGTCCCAGCGGCGAACCGTAGGGGCTCCCCCCGAAGTTTTCCACAGCTGTGGAAAAAAATGTGGAAAAGCGCGGGGGCGAAAGTCGTAAACCGCCCGTAAACAGCCTGTAAAGGCGAGTTGGAGCGCGCGGTTCCCCGGGAGGCAGCCAGGCATTTGAGGCGAAAGGTCCCCAGAAACCTATGAGTGGCAACAACATCTGGGACCAGGTGCTGGCCCGCGTCGAAACCAAAGTCAACCGGCACAGTTTCTATACCTGGTTCAAGCCAACGACGTTCGTCAGTGATCGGCAGGGCACGATCCGCGTACGGGTCCCGAACGCGCTGTTCCGCGACTGGCTCACCAAGCACTACGCCGCCGTGATCGAGGAAGCGCTCGCCGAAGTGGAGCGGTCGGGGGTTCCCGTATCGTTCGTCACTGAGGATACGCCCGTGGGCGCACCGGAACCGCCCGCGGTTTCGATCCCGCGAACCGAGCCGGAGGAACCGGTCTCCGAGCCTGAATCCGGCCTGCTGAGTCCGCGTTACTCCTTCGACACGTTTATCGTTGGACCGTCGAATCAGTTCGCGCATGCGGCGTGCCGCGCGGTCGCTGAAGCGCCGTCGCGCTCCTACAACCCGCTGTTCATCTACGGCGGCGTGGGTCTCGGCAAGACTCACCTGATGCACGCGATCGGGCACTACGTCGCGACGCACCTGACCACTCTCAAGCTCACCTACATCTCGTCGGAGCGCTTCATGAACGAGATGATCAACGCGGTGCGCTACGACCGGATCCTCGACTTTCGCGAACGCTACCGCAGCGTGGACGTGCTGCTCGTCGACGACGTGCAGTTCCTGGCGGGGAAGGAGGGGACGCAGACCGAGTTCTTCCATACCTTCAACGCGCTCTACGACTCGCAGAAGCAGATCGTCATCAGCTCGGACTGTCCTCCCCATGAGATTCCGCAGCTGGAAGAGCGGCTGCGCTCGCGTTTCGAGTGGGGGCTGATCGCCGACATCCAGTCGCCGGACCTCGAGACGAAGTCGGCGATTCTCAAGCGCAAAGCGGAGACCGAGGGGATCACGCTCCCCAACAACGTCGCGATCTACATCGCCGGCAAGATCAAGTCGAACATCCGCGAGCTCGAAGGGTCGCTGATCCGGCTCATTGCGTATGCCTCGCTCACCCGCACCGAGATCACGCTGGCGCTCGCGCAGGACGTCCTGCGAAACGTGCTGCAGAACGACGAACGCGCCGTCACGATCGAAAGCGTCCAGAAGGCGGTCGCCGACCACTACTCGCTGAAGGTGTCCGAGCTGAAGTCGAAAAACAACTCGAAGTCGGTCGCGATGCCGCGCCAGGTCGCGATGTATCTGTGCAAGAACCTGACGAACGCGTCGCTGCCCGAGATCGGCAAGAGCTTTGGCGGAAAGCACCACTCGACCGTGATCCACTCAATCAAGAAGGTCGACGTGCTTCGGCAGAAAGACGGGGATTTCAACACAGTTATCAACACGCTGCTGGATTCGTTCAGGTAGGTTTGCGAAGACGATCCCGACGCCCCCGCGGGTTTTCCACACCCCGTGCCGGTCACGGGCTGTGGACGGAAAGACGGGCCAACCTGAGGTCGATTTTGCCCACAGATCCTGGCGGAAAAACCCACCGCCGCCTCAACGATCGTTCCACAACCTAAGTTGCAGATCTGCAAGGATTAAACGTCGTTAAAACGGTTTCCAACAGCACCTCTTATCTGTTATACTTTTTTGTTACTATTTCTCTCCCCTGTTTCTTGAGATCAACAACCATGGAATTGGTCGTCCGCAAGACCGATCTGCTGCGCGAACTGCAACTCTTCCAGGGGATCGTCGAGCGCAAGAACACGATTCCGATCCTCGCCAACGTGCTGCTCGAAGCCAACGGCGAGGAAGTGAAGATGCTGGCGACCGATCTCGAAGTGGGGTTGCGCAGCCGGTGCAGCGCGACGGTCGCGAAGGGGGGCTCGCTGACGCTGCCGGCGAAGAAGCTCTACGAAATCGTCAAAGCGCTTCCCGAGACCGACGTGCGCATCGAGGAAGACAAGGGCGGCGTGAAAGTCGCCGCCGATCGCTTCGACTCGCGGATGCAGACGCTGCCGCGCGAGGATTTTCCGACGCTGCCCGAGGCGTCCGGCGCGGTGAGCGCGACGCTGCCGCGGGAATCGCTCCGGCGGATGATCGAGAAAACGCAGTTTGCCATCACCGGCGAAGACACGCGCTATTTCCTCAACGGCGCGCTGTTCATCCTCGGTGCGGATGCGCTGAGCCTCGTGTCGACCGACGGGCACCGCCTCGCCCACATCAGCGTCTCAAAGGAAAAGGGCAAGGCGACGAAGAGCTCGCCGGAGTCCGACGAGAATCGCGTCATCCTGCCGCGCAAGACGCTGCTCGAGCTCGGACGTTTGCTGGCCGAGGGTGGCGACGGCGACATTCGCTACGAGCGCGGCGAGAACCATCTTTTCTTCGGCGTCGGCGAGCGCCTGCTCATCTCGCGGATGATCGACGGCCAGTTTCCCGCGTTCGAACGGGTCATCCCGAAGAACAACGACAAGCGCGTCGAGTTCGATCGCGACCGCCTGACGAGCGCGGTGAAGCGGGTCGCGCTGCTCTCGAACGAGCGCTCGCGCGCCGTCAAGTTCCAGATCGACAAGGGGAAGGTCGAAATCGCCTCGAGCAGCCCGGAGTTCGGCGAGGCCAAGGAAGCGCTGATGGTCGACTACGCCGGGGCGCCGGTCACCATCTGCTTCAACGCGCAGTACGTGCTCGACTTCCTCGGCGTGGCCGAGACCGACGTCGTCTCGCTCGACTTCAAGGACGAGATGAGCCAGGCCGTGCTGAGGCCGGCCGGCGCCGAGGGCTACGACTACACCTACGTCATCATGCCGATGCGAATCTGAGGATCCGGTGTGATCCCGATCGGGTGACCGGGTGATCTGGCGACGCAGATCGCCCGATCGACAGAGACCCGATCACCCCGATCAAGAAATCATCCGATCCACCAATACCTGATGTCCGACCTCAACCAACCGCACCAAGGCGGCCGGGACGCCGACACGACACGCCGGGCCGCGGACGATACCGCTGCGGCCGTCTCCGGCAATGGCACCGGAGCGGCGAGCGACGACTACGGCGCGGACAAAATCAAGGTCCTCGAGGGCCTGGAAGCCGTCCGTAAGCGCCCGGCTATGTACATCGGCTCGACCGGCGCGCCGGGTCTGCACCATCTCGTCTACGAGATTGTCGACAACTCCATCGACGAGGCGCTCGCGGGCCACTGCGACCAGGTCAACGTCACGATCCACATCGACAACTCGGTGACGGTCGTCGACAACGGCCGCGGCATCCCGGTCGATCGGCACGAGAGCGGCAAGTCGGCGGCGGAAGTCGTGTTGACGGTGCTGCATGCCGGCGGCAAGTTCGACAACGACAGCTACAAGGTCTCGGGCGGCCTGCATGGCGTCGGCGTATCGGTGGTCAATGCGCTCTCGGAAGTGCTCGATCTCGAGATCTGGCGCAAGGGGCAGGTCTACCAGCAGTCGTACGAGCGCGGCACACCGGCCGGGGACCTCGAGGCGACCGGCACGACCAAGAAGCGCGGCACCAAGGTCACCTTCAAGCCCGACTCGCAGATCTTCGAAACGACCGAGTTCAGCTTCGACACGCTGGCGCAGCGGCTGCGCGAGCTCGCCTTTCTCAACGCCGGCGTCACCATCACCATCGACGATGAGCGCGACAGCGGCAAGGGGCACACGTTTTTCTACGAAGGGGGGATTGTCTCCTTCGTCCAGTATCTGAACCAGAGCCGGGTGGCGGTCAACGACAAGCCGATCTACATGCGCGGGGAGAAGGACGGCATCGATACCGAGATCGCGCTGCAGTGGAACGACAGCTACGCCGAGACGCTCTATTCGTTCGCCAACAACATCAACACGCACGAAGGCGGCACGCACCTCTCCGGCTTCCGCGCCGCCCTGACCCGCAGCGTCAACTCCTACGCCGCGAAGAACAACCTGACGAAGGACCTGAAGGACGCGACGATCAGCGGCGACGACATCCGTGAAGGATTGACGGCCGTCATCAGCGTCAAGATCCCGCGGCCGCAGTTCGAGGGGCAGACCAAGACCAAGCTCGGCAACACCGAAGTCAAAGGGATCGTCGAGACCATCGTCAACGACAAACTCGGCGCCTTTCTCGAAGAGAATCCCAGCGTCGCCAAACGGGTCATCCTGAAGGCGGTCGACGCCGCACGGGCGCGCGAGGCGGCGCGCAAGGCGCGCGATCTGGTGCGCCGCAAGGGGGCGCTCGACAGCAGCGCGCTGCCGGGCAAGCTGGCCGACTGCCAGGAACGCGACCCGGCGCAGAGCGAGATCTACATCGTCGAAGGGGAGTCGGCCGGCGGCTCGGCCAAGCAGGGGCGCGACCGGCGCTTCCAGGCCATCCTGCCGATCAAGGGCAAGATCCTCAACGTCGAGAAGGCGCGGTTCGACAAGATGCTCGGCAGCGACGAGATCAAGACGATGATCGCGGCGCTCGGGACTGGCATCGGGCCCGAGGACTTCGATCCGGCGAAGCTCCGCTATCACCGGATCATCATCATGACCGACGCCGACGTCGACGGGTCGCATATCCGGACGCTGCTGCTGACGTTCTTTTACCGGCAGATGCGCGCGCTGGTCGACTCCGGCTACGTCTACATCGCGCAGCCGCCGCTCTTCCGCGCCAAGCGGGGCCGCAGCGAGACGTTCATCCGCGACGAACGCGAGCTCGAGCAGTGGCTGACCCGCCGCGCCGTCGAGTCGCGCGCGGTGGTGCTGCCAGACGGGTCGGAACTGGCCGGACTCGAGCTCGAAAAGAAGCTCGAAAAGCTGACCCACTTCCGCAAGCTGCTGCAGATCGTCGAGCGGCGCGGTCCGACCCGCGACGTGATCATCGCCCTGCTCGATCGCGGCGTCCGCGGCGACAAGACGTTCTTCACCGATCGCGAGAAGGTACAGGCGCTCGCCGATACGCTCAATTCCCGGACGCGGTCGGCCAGTGTGCAGCCGGACGAAGAGCATCAGGCGCACGGCATCGTCATCGAGGATCGCAGCGGCGGCTACCCGAAGTATCACCGCCTCGATCTGGCCTTCGTCACGTCAGGCGAGTTCCGCACGCTGGCGAGCAGCTACCAGGACGTGAAAGACGTCAAGGGCCCGATGGTCGTCAAGGGCGCCGGGCTCAGCGACGGCGACGAGGCGGCGGCCGAGGCCGGGCCGGCGACGGCGGCCGGCGACGTTGCGAGCGGCGAGCCGGCGAAGGCGGCGGCGAAGAAGGAGGCCGACGTGCGGATCGAGACGATCGACGAACTCGTCGAGTTCTTCATCGCCGCCGGCAAGAAGGGGATCGCCATCAACCGCTACAAGGGCCTCGGCGAGATGAATCCGGACACGCTGTGGGAAACGACGATGGACCCGACCAAGCGCACGCTGTTGCAGGTGCGGGCGGAAGATCATCCGCAGGCCGACTTGATGTTCACGACGCTGATGGGCGACCAGGTGGAGCCGCGGCGTAAGTTCATCGAGGACAACGCCCTCGACGTCAAGAACCTCGACATCTAGATCATGACAGACATCGCAGCTTCGAAAGTCCCGGTCAACATCGAGGACGAGATGAAGCGCTCGTACATGGATTACGCGATGAGCGTAATCATCGGCCGAGCGCTGCCCGACGCGCGTGACGGGTTGAAGCCGGCGCATCGCCGCGTGCTCTACGGCATGCGGACGATGGGCCTGGCGAGCAACCGTGCCTACCGCAAGTGCGCCAAGATCGTCGGCGAGGTGATGGGCAACTTCCATCCCCACGGCGACGCCTCGATCTACGACACGCTCGTCCGGCTCGCGCAGGAATTCAACATGCGCTATCCCCTGGTCGACGGCCAGGGGAACTTCGGGTCGATCGACGGCGATCCGCCGGCGGCGATGCGCTACACCGAGGCGCGCCCCGAGTCGCTCGCCGAAGCGATGATGACGGATCTCGACAAGGAGACCGTCGACTTCGTCCCCAACTACGACGAGACGACCGAAGAACCGACCGTTCTCCCGACGACGTTCCCGAACCTGCTGGTCAACGGCTCGGCGGGCATCGCCGTCGGCATGGCGACGAACATTCCGCCGCACAACATGCGCGAGGTGATCGACGGCGTCCTCGCCGTCATCGAGCAGCGCGCCCAGCCGAAGCAGGAGCGCCTGAAGGCGGTGCTGCGCGCCGTGCCCGGCCCCGATTTCCCGACCGGCGGATTCATCGTCGGCCGGACTGGTATCTTCCAGGCCTACACCACCGGCCGCGGCGCCGTCACCGTCCGCGCCCGCGTCAGGACGGAAGAGTCCAAGAAGGGGGATCGCACCTCGCTGGTGGTCGACGAGATTCCGTATCAGGTCAACAAGAAGCGGCTGATCGAGAACATTGCCGAGCTCTACCGCGAAAAGACGATCGAAGGCATCTCCGACCTGCGCGACGAATCCGATCGCGACGGCATGCGCATCGTTATCGAGCTGAAGCGCGGCGAAGTGCCGGAGGTCGTGCTCAACAATCTCTACAAGCACACGCAGCTGCAGACGACGTTCGGCATCATCATGCTGGCGATCGCGGGCAACCGGCCGAAGGTGATGCCGCTGCTCGAGATCGTCGAGCATTTCATCGAGTTCCGCCGCGAAGTGGTGCGGCGGCGCACCGAATTCGAACTGCGCCGCGCCGAGGCCCGCGCCCACATCCTCGAGGGCCTCAAGATCGCGCTCGATCACCTCGACGAAGTGATCCGGTTGATCCGTGGATCGAAGAGCCCGGCCGAGGCGCGCGAAGGACTGCAGACCAGCTTCAGCCTCTCGCTGTTGCAGGCGCAGGCGATCCTCGACATGCAGCTGCAGCGCCTGACCGGCCTCGAGCGTCAGAAGATTCTCGACGAGCTGGTCGAGCTGATGAAGACGATCGAGCGGCTGCGCGGGATTCTGTCGAGCGAGGAGCTGCTCATCCAGCTGGTCGTCAACGAGCTGAAGGCGGTGCGCGAGAAGTTCGGCGACGATCGCCGGACCGAGATCATCGACGAGAGCGGCGAGCTGCGGATTGAAGACCTGATTGCCGACGAAGACATGGCGATCACCGTCACCAACACCGGCTATATCAAGCGCACGCCGCTCACGACCTATCGCGCGCAGCACCGCGGCGGCAAGGGCCGTATCGGCATGCGGACGCGCGAAGAGGACTACGTCAGCCACCTCTTCGTTGCCTCGACGCACTCCTACATCATGATTTTCACGGACCTCGGCCGCGCCTACTGGCTCAAGGTCCACGAGGTGCCGGACGTCGGTCCGGGCGGCAAGGGCAAGGCGATCATCAACCTGGTGCAGTTCGAATCGCCGGACGAGAAGATCGCCGCGCTGCTCGCCGTGCGCGAGTTCCCCGAGCAGGACGAGCAGCAGTTCGTGGTCATGGGGACGCGGAAGGGCACGGTCAAGAAGACCGATCTCTCCGCCTTCAGCAACCCGCGCCCGAGCGGCATCATCGCGATGGGCATCGAGGCTGGCGACGCGGTCATCGCCGTCGAGCTGTCGGACGGCAAGGAACAGATCTTCATCGGTTCGCGTGATGGCATGGCCATCCGCTTCAACGAGGAAGACGTCCGCTCGATGGGCCGCACCGCCTACGGCGTCCGCGGCATCACGCTGCGCGACGACGACGAGGTCGTGGCGATGGAGGTCGTCCGCGAGGGCGGGACGATGCTCACGGTCGCGCAGAACGGCTACGGCAAACGGACCGAGCTCGAGGAGTACCGCCTGCAGTCACGCGGCGGGGTCGGCATCATCAACATCCAGACCTCCGACAGGAACGGCAAGGTCGCCGGCATCGCCTACGTCCACGACGACGACGAGGTGATGGTCATCTCGCAGCAGGGGATGGTCCTGCGCATGAAGGCCGGCGGCATCAGGTCCATCGGCCGCGCGACCCAGGGCGTCCGGCTGATCGAGATGGAAGACGGGGACGCCGTCGTCTCAGTGGCGAAGATGCCGGAGCGGGACGAGGAAGAAGGCGTCCTTCCCGCCTGATTCAAGCCGGTTCGAGCTTGGCAAAACGCGCCAGCAGTTTTTTCTGCCCCACCGAATTGAACCGCACGGTGATCTTGTAATCGTCGGTGTGCTCTTCGACCGCGAGGACGACGCCGACGCCGAATTGCGCGTGCTTGACGCGCATGCCGACGCGCACGCCCGAAGCGGACTGGTCTTCGTCTTCGTATGAGTATTTGGGCGAGTCTTCCTTGACGCGGCCAGGGCGTCCGCCGCGGCCGTAGGGGTTGGTGCGGAACTCGTAGTGCGCGTGGGCGAAGGTCGACTGGTACTGCGACGCGTAGGCTGGAGTGATCCGCTCGACCAGCTCCGACGGCACTTCGTCGATGAAGCGCGACGGCTCGGTCGACTGATACTCGCCGAACACCCGCCGGCGCGCCGCGCCGGTCAGGAACAGGCGCCGCTCAGCGCGGGTCATGCCGACGTAGAACAGCCGCCGCTCCTCCTCGAGCTCGGCCTCGTCCTCGGTTGACCGCGAGTGCGGAAAGAGACCGTCCTCCATGCCGGCGATGAACACGACCGGGAACTCGAGGCCCTTCGCCGCGTGCATCGACATCAGCCAGACGCGCGCGTTCTTCGTGCCCGACTCCTCGTCGACCTCCGACAGCAGCGAGAGCCGATCGACGAAGCCGCCGAGCGAGGCCTCGGCGTCGCGCGATTCGTAGTCGCGGGCCGCCGACACGAGCTCCATCAGGTTCTCGGTCCGCTCGTTGGCTTCTTCGGTGTTCTCGTCGCGAAGGTCCTGCAGGTAGCCGGAGCGGTCGAGCATCCTGCCGATGGCGATCGACACGGTATCGGTCCGCGCGTCGCGCGCCAGGCCCGCGATCATGTCGCGGAACGCGCGCAGTGAAGTCGTCGCGCGGTTGCCCAGCCGGCCCTCGTCGACCGCGTGGACGAGCCGCGCCCAGAGCGATCGCGCCGAGCTGACCTCGGCAAGGCCGGCGGCGAGGAGTGGCGGCGCGTCGGCGGCAATCCTGTCGAGATCGATGCCGCTCAGCGAGTCCATCACGCCTTTGCCGATGCCGCGCGACGGGACGTTGATCACCCGGCGAAGACTGACGTCGTCGTGCGGGTTGATGATCAGCTTGAGATAGGCGAGCGCGTCCTTGATCTCCTTGCGCTCGTAGAAGCGGACGCCGCCGATGATCTTGTACGGGATCGACTCCCGCATCAGTTGATCCTCGATGGCGCGCGACTGGGCGTTGGTGCGGTAGAGCACCGCCATCATCGTGGCGGCGTCTTCGGCGCGCGCCTGCTTGATCGACTTGACGATGAAATCGGCTTCCTCGAGCTCGTCGCCGCCGCGGTAGTAGACGATCTTGTGGCCGCCCTTGCGGTCGGTCCACAGGCGCTTGTCCTTGCGGTTGCGGTTCTGCTGGATGACGGCGGTCGCCGCGTCGAGGATCACCTGAGTCGAGCGGTAATTCTGCTCGAGCCGGACGATGGCGGCGTCGCCAAAGTCGGTCTCGAAATCGAGGATGTTCTTGAGATCGGCGCCGCGCCACTTGTAGATCGACTGATCCGGATCACCGACGACGGCGAGATTGCGATGGATCCCGGCGAGTCGCTTGATCAGCAGGTACTGCGGACGGTTGGTGTCCTGGTACTCGTCGACCATCACGTACTTGAACTTGTTCGCGTAGCGCTCGCGGACCGGCGTGGAGGTTTCGAAGAGCTCGACGGTCTTGAGCAGCAGATCGTCGAAGTCGAGCGCGCTCGACTCGCGCAGGGCCGCGATGTACTTCTCGTAGATCTTCGCGATTTGCTCGTCGCGCAGGTTCCACGCGCCGCGCAACGAGTCGGGCCCCTCCATGCGGTTCTTGGCCTGGCTGATCCGCGCCAGCGCTATTCGCGGCGGCACCAGCTTGTCGTCGATGCCGAGCTCTTTGGAGGCCTGCTTGACGACAGCGATCTGATCGGAGGAGTCGTAGATGACGAAATCGCGCGACAGCCCGATGTGCGGCGCCTCGCGCCTCAGCAACCGCGCGCAGAGCGAATGGAACGTCGACAGCCAGACGCCGTTGGCATCGGCGCCGAGCAGTCCCTCGACGCGCGCGCGCATCTCGCCGGCGGCCTTGTTGGTGAAGGTCACCGCCAGCACCTCGTCCGGCCGCGCGTGGCCGTTGCCGATGAGGTAGGTGATGCGAAACGTGATGACCCGCGTCTTTCCCGATCCCGCGCCGGCGAGGATCAGCAGCGGCCCTTCCGTGTGGAGCACCGCTTGGCGTTGTTCGGGATTGAGCTTGTCGAGGAAATCCATTGCGAGAGGCACTCCCAGTATAGCGGCGGCTGGGGCGTGCTAGGATCGCGGCTTCCATGCGAGATACTCTTCTCGACAAGGTCTGGCGGGCGCACACCGTGCGCAAGCTGCCGAGCGGGCAGACGCAGCTCTTCATCGGTCTTCACCTGATTCACGAGGTGACGACTCCGCAGGCGTTCGACATGCTCGAGGCGCGCGGGCTTCGGGTGGCGATGCCTGAACGGACGATCGCCACCGTCGACCACATTGTCCCGACGCTCGATCAACGGCGGCCGTTCGTCGACGTGATGGCCGAGGACATGCTCTCGGCGCTCGAGCGCAATTGCCACGCGCACGGCATCCGGCTATTGCACCTCGACAGCGGGCAGCAGGGGATCGTCCACGTCATCGGGCCGGAGCTCGGACTGACCCAGCCCGGCATGACCATCGCCTGCGGCGACAGTCACACCTCGACGCACGGCGCTTTCGGCTCCGTCGCGTTCGGCATCGGCACCTCGCAGGTGCGCGACGTGCTGGCCTCGCAGTGCCTCGCGATGGAGCCGCTGAAAGTGCGGCGTATCGCGGTGCGCGGCCGCCTCGATCGCGGCGTCTACGCCAAGGACGTCATCCTCGCCATCATCCAGCGGCTCGGCGTCAAAGGGGGCGTCGGCTACGGCTACGAGTACGCCGGCGACACGATCGAGCGCATGTCGATGGACGAACGCATGACGATCTGCAACATGTCGATCGAAGGGGGTGCGCGCGTCGGCTACGTGAACCCCGATCAGACGACGTTCGACTATCTGAGAGGGCGTCAGTTCGCGCCGCACGGTGACGCCTTCGAGCGCGCCACGAAGTGGTGGGCGTCGATGGCGTCCGACCGCGACGCGTCCTACGACGACGAGGTCGTCGTCAAGGCCGAAGAGATCCGCCCGACGGTCACCTGGGGCATCAACCCCGGACAGTCGGTCGCGATCGACGAGCCGCTGCCGTCGAACGCCGACCCCGAAGCTCTCGCGTTCATGGGGTTCCGCGCCGGCCAGGCGGTGCGGGGGACCAGGATCGATGTCGCGTTCGTCGGCTCCTGCACGAACGGCCGCCTCTCGGACCTGCGCGAAGCGGCGCGCGTCGTGCGGGGCCAGCACGTGGCCCGGCATGTCAAGGCGCTCGTCGTCCCGGGCTCGCAGGCCGTGCGCGCGGCGGCCGAGCGCGAAGGGCTCGACCGCGTGTTCCTTGACGCCGGCTTCGAGTGGCGGGGCGCCGGCTGCTCGATGTGCCTGGCGATGAACCCGGACCGCCTCGAAGGGCGCGAGATCTGCGCCTCGTCGTCGAACCGTAACTTCAAGGGCCGGCAGGGGAGCCCGACCGGCCGTACGCTGCTGATGAGCCCGGCGATGGTCGCGGCCGCGGCGTTGGCCGGCGAGGTGGTGGACGTCCGCGAACTGAATCCTGCGGAGGTGGCGTTTGGCCGTTGAGCGCATCCGTGAAATCCGCGGCACCGGCCTGCCGCTCCGCGGCGACGACATCGACACCGACCGGATCATTCCCGCCCGCTTCCTGAAGGCCATCACGTTCGAAGGGCTGCAGGACCACCTGTTCGAAGACGATCGGGCGCAGATTGACGGCCATCCCGCCGGGAATCCGGCCTACAACGGCGCGCGGGTGATGGTGGTGCAATCGAACTTCGGCTGCGGCTCCTCGCGCGAGCACGCGCCGCAGGCGATCCACCGGCGTGGCATCAAGGCGGTCATCGGCCAGTCGTTCTCGGAGATCTTCTTCGGCAACTCAGTGGCGCTCGGGCTGCCGTGTCCGACGGCCTCGCGCGACACGACCGAGGCGCTGATCGCGCTCATCGAGCAGAATCCGTCGGCCGAGATCGCCGTCGATCTCGACACGATGAAAGTGACCGCCGACGGCCGCTCGTACGACCTGACGCTTCCCGCTGCGGCGCGCGAGGCCTTCATGGACGGCGGCTGGGACGCAACCGGCCTGCTGCTCGATGACTACGACCAGGTCCGCGCCGTCGCCGCGCGCCTGCCTTACGTCACTGCCGCGTGGTAGTGGCGGGAGCCTGATCCTCCCGTCCTCCGTGACGGCGCTTCGAACGAGAATCAGGCGCCCGTAGCGCCGCCGGCTTTGGCGACCTCCAGAAATGCCTCCGCGGCGCGGCTGCGCTCTCCGGTGCGGCGGAAGACGAGCCGGACGGTGCGCTGTGCGCCGAGCTCCGGGACGCGCACCGCGGCGAGATGGCCGCGGGCGATTTCGGTCAGCGCACAGCGGCGCGGCAGCAGCGCCACGCCAATGCCCATTTCGACGGCGCGCTTGATCCCGTCGAGCGAGGGCAGCGAGATCTGGATGTTGATCGAGGTCTGGCGCCGCTCGTAGGCGCGCAGCACGCGATCGCGCGTCGGCGACGGGTCGTTGTGGGCGATGACCACCTGGCGGCCCACTTCCTCGAGGGTGACGCGTCGGCGGCCGGCCAGCGGATGCTTCGGCGACGCCAGCAACACCAGGTCGTCGGCGCCGAGCGAGAGCGTTTGCACGCCGCGATCGACCGGCTGGAAGGTCAGCACGCCGAAATCGAGGCTGCGATCGAGCACGGCGCTGGCGATCTGCCGCGACGGCACCCGGCGCACGTCCATCACGACATTGGGATGATCGAGAGCGAACTTCTCGACATGCGGCAGGAGGCTGTGGACGGCGGCTTCGTTGGCGCCGATGATCACCCGGCCGCGGCGGACCTGCTGCAGCTCCCGCACCGCCGTTTCGGCCTCGTTCGCGAGGCCGAGCAGCCGCTGCGCGTAGTCCTGGAGCAGGCGGCCGGCCTCGGTGAGGGTGCCGTCACGCGAGGAGCGGTCGAACAGCCGCTCGCCGAGCTCGTCCTCGATGCGGCGCACCGCCTGGCTGATGGCGGGCTGGGTGCGATGCAGGCGCCGCGCCGCAGCGGAGAAACTGCGGTCCGACGCCACGGCGAGAAACGCAGCGAGGTCTGGCAGCTGCATAAGTTACGCTAATCATACCCAAACAACTATAAATTGGACTTAGAGGGCGGATCCCGCTACAACAGGTAGACAGGAGGCACTCCCATGTCCGGCGACCGGCTGACCATCTTCGACACCACGCTGCGCGACGGCGAGCAGGCGCCAGGCTTTTCGCTCCGTATCGACGAGAAGCTCAAGCTGGCGCGGCAGCTGCGTACGCTCGGGGTGGACATCATCGAAGCCGGCTTCCCGATCGCGTCGGAGGCCGACGCCGAAGCCGTACGGATGGTCGCGACCCACGTGCAGGGTCCGGTGATCGCTGCGCTGGCACGCTGCCACCCCAAGGACATCGAACGGGCCGGCTGGGCGCTGGCGCCGGCGCCGCGCCGTCGCATCCACGTGTTCATCGCCACCTCCGACCTGCATCTCGAACGCAAGCTGCGCATGACCCGGGAGCAGTGCCTGCGCGCCGCGATGGCGGCGGTAAAACTGGCCCGTCAGTTCACCGACGACGTGCAGTTCTCCGCGGAAGACGCGACGCGCACCGACCCGGTGTTCCTGTGGCAGGTGATCGAGGCGGTGATCCAGTCGGGAGCGAAGACGATCAACCTGCCCGACACCGTCGGCTACTCGACGCCCGACGAGATCGCCGAATTCTTCCGCTCGGTCCTCGGCCGCGTGCCGAGCTCTGACCAGGTGATCTTCAGTACGCACTGCCACGACGATCTCGGACTCGCGGTCGCGAATACGCTGAGCGCCGTCCACGCCGGCGCGCGCCAGGTCGAGTGCACGATCAACGGCATCGGCGAACGCGCCGGCAACGCGTCGCTCGAGGAGATCGTCATGGCGATGCGCGTCCGCGCCGACCGTCTGCCCTACGAGACGGGGGTCAACACGCGCGAGATCTTCGCGTCGAGCCAGCTGCTGACGGCGCTGACCGGCGAAGGGGTGCAGGCCAACAAAGCGGTGGTCGGCAGGAATGCGTTTGCGCACGAGGCCGGCATCCACCAGGACGGCATGCTGAAGGATCGCCGCACCTACGAGATCATGCGGCCCGAAGAGGTCGGCGTCACCGCGACGCTGGTGCTCGGCAAGCACTCAGGGCGCCACGCCGTGCAGAAGCGGTGCGAACAGATTGGCTGCGGTGAGATGGACCGCCGCATGCTGGATGAGGTCTACCGCGCGGTCATCGAGCACGCCGACCGCGAAAAGGTCGTGAGCGACGCGGATCTGGCAGCGATCGTCGCACGCGTGACCGGCAGCGCCGCGGTTGAGCGGCCCCGCGCGCCCGCCACCGGCGCCGATCTGCACTCGACTCCAGCCGAAGTCGGCTACGGGCACGGCGTCTAGCGCTCGAACCGGGCGGGAGCGCTGTCGCCCCCGCCCACCTGGCGCGTCAGCGGCGTAAAGCTAGACGCCCTTCGATCCGGATCCGGGTTCGGGCGTGGCCAACTGCTGTTGCCGGAGCGCCGCGGCGCCGAGCAATCCGCCCATGCCCATCGACTCGACGGCCGAGCTCGGCACCAGCATCAGCGCCCCCTTCTCCTTGAGCCCTTCGTAGAGCATGTTCATCGCGCGCAGGTGCAGCGCGGTCGGGTTGTTGATGTACGACTGCGCCGCCTTCTCGAACATGTGCGCGATCTCGACCTCGGCGGTGCCGAGGATGACCCGCGCCTGCTTCTCGCGCGACGCCTGCGCCTCGCGCGACATCGCGTCCTGCAGCGACTCGGGAATGACGACGTCACGCATCTCAACCGACTGCACCGTGACTCCCCACGGGTTCGAGCGCGTGTCGATGAGCTTTTGCAGCTCTTCCTCGATCTTCTCCCGCCCGCGCAGCAGATCGGTCAGGGACGTGCGGCCGATGATGTCGCGCAGCGCCGTCTGCGCCGCCCAGCTCACCGCCTGCTGGTAGTCCTGCACTTCCAGCGCCGCCTTCTCTGGGTCGTAGACGAGCCAGAAGAGCACCGCGTCCACGTTGACCGGCACCGTGTCGGAGGTCAGCGTCTCCTCGGCGGCGAAGCTGGTGGTGATCACACGCTGATCGATCCACTTCGTCACCGTGTCGACGAAGGGCATGACCCAGAAGAGGCCGGGGCCGCGCAGCCCGACGTAGCGGCCAAGCCGCAGCACGATCCCGCGCTCCCACTGCTTGGCTACCTTCGGTGCTTGCATGAGCGTGAAGCCGATCGCGATGCCGACGAACAGCGGCCACGGCGTATTGCTGGACGCCGTCGCCCAGGCACCTGCCCCGAGTGGAACCACGAGCAGCGCGATGGCAACGATATTGGCGCGCGACTCGCGCCGGACCGCATCCGAGGTTGCGCGGCGACCTAACGGTAGTGTGACCATTCCCACGGCTCATGCTCCTTGTTGGCGCCGGCGCTCGATTTCGGGCAGCGCGTCTTCGACGCGAAACCCGTGATGCGAGAGTTCGGCGAGAAAACGATCCACGAGTCGATTCAGTTCGCTCCGACGCAGCGCGTCCTCCCGGTCCGGCGGCGTCCGCGCGGCGATGAAGGTGCCGACGCCGCGCCGCGTTTCGAGGACGCCGGCACGCTCGAGGAAGGCGTAGACCTTCGCGACCGTGTTCGCGTTGACCCGCAGATCGACCGCGAGTTGCCGCACGGTCGGCAGCTGATCGCCGACCCTCAGCCGGCCCGAGGCGAGGGCCGAGCGGATCTCCCGCTCGACCTGCGCATAGACCGGCGTCCTGTCGGTCTGGTCGATCACGAAGCCGCCCCAGGGGCTCACGGCACCTAATGTACTACTACAATAGTACAATGTCAAAACTGAGGATCTAGGCCTGCCGGGGGCCAGCCTTCCGCCTGCTATTCCACGGTCACGCTCTTGGCGAGGTTCCTCGGCTGGTCGACGTCACAGCCTCGCCGAATGGCGATGTGGTAGGCCAGCAGCTGGAGCGGAATTGCCATCAGTACCGGCGTCAGCAACGGATGGCATTGCGGAACGGCGATCTTGAAGTCCTGCGCGGGGTCGAGCAGCGGATCGACCCCGTCGTGGCCTTCGGTGGTCAGCGCGATCACCGACCCGCCGCGCGCCTTCGCCTCCTGGATGTTGCCGATCATTTTCTCGAACACCGCGTCATGCGGGGCGATGGCGACGACAGGCATCATTTCGTCGATGAGGGCGATCGGCCCGTGCTTCATCTCGCCGGCCGGATAGCCCTCGGCGTGGATGTAGGAGATCTCCTTGAGCTTGAGCGCGCCTTCGAGCGCGATCGGATAGTTGATGCCGCGCCCGAGATACAGGAAATCGCTCCGCTGGTAGAATCGCTTGGCGATCTCCTCGGTCAGGGGCTCACACTTCAGCGCCTGCTCGATGAGCAGCGGGAGCTGCACCAGGCCTTCGAGGTGCACGCGGGCGTCCTCGGGCTTCAGCGTGCCCCGGATCTGCCCCAGATAGACCGCCAGCAGATGCAGTGCGACGAGCTGCGAGGTGAACGCCTTGGTCGAGGCGACGCCGATCTCCGGGCCGGCGTGGGTCAGCACCGTGCCTTCGGTCTCGCGCGTCGCCATGCTGCCGACGACGTTGCAGACCGCGATGCTGCGCGCCCCCTTCTTCTTCGCTTCACGCAGCGCCGCGAGCGTGTCCGCCGTCTCGCCCGACTGGGTGATCACGATCGCCAGCGTGTTCTGCGAGACGATTGGATCGCGATAGCGATACTCGGAGCCGTAGTCGACGTCCACCGGCACCCGTGCCAGCGACTCGATGAGAAACTTCCCGACCAGCCCCGCGTGCCACGAGGTGCCGCACGCAAGAATGACCACCCGCTCGATCTTCTGGAGCGCCGCGTCGGGCAGCTCGATCTCGTGCAGGAACACCGTGCCGGTTTCGACCGACGCGCGGCCGAGCACGGTCTCCTTGACCGCCATCGGCTGCTCGAAGATCTCCTTCAGCATGAAGTGCTTGTAGCCGGCCTTCTCCGCCATGACCGGATCCCACGACACGCGCGTGCTCTTCTTCGAGACCGCCCGCCCGGCATAGTCGGTGAAGTCGACGCCGGCCGGCGTGATCACCGCCATCTCCTCGTCGCCGAGGAACACGACGTCGCGGGTGTGGGCGAGAATCGCCGGGATGTCGGAGGCGACGAAGAACTCGTGCTCGCCGAGACCGACGACGATCGGCGGACCGTTGCGGACCGTGACGATCTTCTTCGGATCGTCGGCCGAGATCAGCACCAGCGCGAACAGACCCCGCATGTAGAGCAGCGCCCGCCGCACCGCGTTCTCGAGGCCGTCGCCCTTGCTCTCGCGCTCGACGAGATGCGCGACGATCTCGGTGTCGGTCTCGGTGACGAAGGTGTGCCCTTCCTTCTGCAGCTGCTTCTTCAGGTCGAGGTAGTTCTCGATGATTCCGTTGTGCACGACGACGATCCGGCCCGTGCAGTCGCGATGGGGGTGCGCGTTTTCCTCGGTCGGGCGGCCGTGGGTGGCCCAGCGCGTGTGGCCGATGCCGTACTCCCCCTCGAGCGGGCTGACGGCAATCACATCCTCGAGGCGCGCCAGCTTGCCGGCGCTGCGACGCATCTCGATCGCGCCGTTGCGCACGACGGCGACTCCGGCGGAGTCATAGCCGCGGTACTCGAGGCGGCGCAGGCCGTCGATCAGGATCGGAAGGACCTGTTTGTCGCCGATGTAGCCGATGATTCCGCACATAGGTCAGTTCCCTGTCACTGTCATGGCGACGGTCGGAACGAAAGGGATGCGATCCGGGATCACTTCTTCCGCTTCCGCTCGACCCAGCCTTCTTTGTTGATCTGCTTGCCGCGCCCGATGGCGAGCGCGCCGTCCGGCACGTCCTCGACGATCGACGAGCCGGCGGCGATGTAGGCGCCCTTGCCGATGCGCACCGGCGCGACGAGTTGCGAGTCGCTGCCGATGAACGCGCCGTCTTCGATCACCGTCGCGTATTTGTGCGAGCCGTCGTAGTTGCAGGTGATCGTCCCGGCCCCGATGTTCACTTTGCTCCCGATCGTCGCGTCGCCGAGATACGACAGGTGATTCGCTTTCGAGCCCTTGCCGAGCGTGGTCTTCTTCAGCTCGGTGAAATTGCCGACGTGCGCACCTTCGCCGACGTCCGACAGCGGCCGCAGGTGCGCGAACGGCCCGACCTCGGCTCCCGCCCGGATGTGCGAGTCGCGAATCACGCAGAAGTTGTTGATCACCGCGCCGTCGTCGACGGTCGAGCTCACGACGCGGACGCCGGCGTTGAGCACGCAGCGCTCGCCGATGCGCGTCGTGCCTTCGAGATGCACGTTAGGGTGAATGACTGTGTCGCGGCCGATCTCGACGTCCGGACCGATCCACGCCGACGCCGGGTCGACGATGGAGACGCCGGCCGCCATCAGCTCGTCGTTCTTCCGGGTCCTTAGGATTGCCGTCACCTCCGCCAGCTCCTTCCGGCTGTTGACGCCCAGGATCTCACGCGAGTCCTCGAGCTGTACCGTTTCGACCCGCAGCCCGCGCTCGCGGTAGATGCGCACGAGATCGGGCAGGTAGTACTCGCCCTGGGCGTTCGTCGCGCCCACCGACCGCAGGGCGTCGAACAGCGGTTCGAGGGCGAACGCGTAGATGCCGCTGTTGATCTCACCGATGGCCCGTTCGTCCGGCGTCGCATCCTTGTGCTCGACGATCGCGGCAATCCGTCCATCGCGGCGGAGAATCCGCCCGTAGCCGGTCGGATCCGCCACGCGAGCCGTGAGCACGGTGGCGGCGGCCTGCGACTTCGCGTGCGCGGCAACCAGATCCTGAAGCGTCGCCGGACGCAGGAGCGGCACGTCTCCCGAGAGCAAGACGACCGTTCCGGTCTTTCCGGCGAGGCACGGTTCCGCCTGCAGCAGAGCATGTCCGGTGCCGAGCTGCGGCTCCTGGGTGGCGAACTGCAGGCCCGGCCGTTCCGCGACCGCGCCGCGCACCTGGTCGGCCATGTGGCCGACGACGATCGCCGTGGTGCGGGCCTGAAGCGAGGCAGCGGCTCGGAGGACGTGCTCGACGAGCCGGAGCTCGCCGGCGCGGTGCAACACCTTGGGCATGCCGGATTTCATCCGCGTGCCCCTGCCCGCGGCAAGAATGACGAGATGGATGTCGGGCATGATCCAGAAGAGGATAGACGAGTGCCTGAGCGCGTGCGAGCGGAGTCTTACCGGCGCGTCTTCGGACGCGGCCGCTGGGCGGCGAGTCGGGCCGCGGCGTGCGCCGCGGAGGCGTTGACAATCGACTTGAAGGTCGCGTCCTCCCGCAGCGATTCGAGCTCCGGATCCTGCCTGGCCCGCGCTCTGTTTTCCGGATTCAACGACACGGCCTCGCGAAGGTGATCGAGGGCGGTGCCCGTGTCGCCGCGACGCGTCGAAATGACCGCCACCAGGTAGCGCGCGTGCTCGTGCCGAGGGTCGTCCGTCAGGGCGCGCTGCACGTGCCGCAAGGCGGTGGTCTCGTCGCCGGCGTTGAGCGCCACCGTGCCGGCGTAGACCCATTCGTCGGGCGTTTTCGGCTGCGGCTCTTTCGGTTCGAGCTCGCGTTCGCAAACCTTCAGGTAGAGCCTGGCGCGCTCGAGCAGTTCACGCTCGTCGGGATAACGCTCGATGACGTTGCGCAGGGCCTCGGCGGAGGCCGCGAAATCGCGGCGCTGCAGAGCCTGCAGTCCGCGTTCGTACATCGCGACCGCTTCGTGGTACGTCGGTTTTCGCGGCGGGGGTGGTGCGGGGGCCGGCGGCTGAACCGGCGGGGCCGGTGCGACCTTGGCGGCACTCACCTTGGGCGCGGGCTTCGCCGGCGGCTTCTTGGCGCTCGTCTTGGTCGAGCCCGATGTCTTCCGCGAGACCGACGAGCGCGATTTGGCGGGCGTAGCGGCCCGACGCGCTGCGCCTTGAGCCCGGCGCTTGGTTGCCCGGGCCGGTTTACGAGTCGAGGAGGTCCGGGCTTTTGCCGCCCGGCGCAGTTTCGCCATGCCCGGTGGGTGACAGTAGCAAATAGCCCGTTCAGCGGTCAAGATCCGTGTCAGCCACGCGCCTGTAGAGGACGTTGACAGGGATCCCGTGGCGGTCGGCCAGCTTCTTGAGGGCTTCGCGCCTTTTGAGTCCGCCAGAATTGGTCAATTGGCTGAATTCAGACTGCAGCGTCACATCATCCACTGAAGCGTTTTCGGCTGGGCCGATAGGAGTTGGGGGCAGTAGGAGGGTGAATTCTCCACGCGGATTCTTGAAACGTTCGATAATCTCATGAATTGGTCCAACGACCAATTCTTCGTGCGCCTTTGTCAGCTCGCGACCGACGCCCACCACGCGATCCCGCCCGCAGATCGTTTCAAGATAGGTCAAGGTCCCAATTATGCGGTGAGGAGCTTCGAAGAAGACCACGAGCCTCGGCTCCAAGGCGATTCGTTGAAGCCATGCGATTCGGTCTTTTGACCGACCTGGTGGGAAGCCGAGAAACGTGAATTCGCGAGCGTCCAGTCCGGAAGACGAGATGGCCGCCATGACGGCGCTGGGCCCAGGAACGCTCTCGACTCTGATCCCCGCGGCACGCGCCGACGCGATCAGCGCCTCACCCGGGTCCGAAACGACCGGAGTACCCGCGTCGGAGACGAGCGCCAGCGAGTCCCCGGCCAGCAACCGCTGGACGAGCTTGGGCGATTTCTCATGCTCATTGTGCTCGTGAAGGCTCGTCGTCGGCGTCGAGATCGAGTAGTGTTGAAGAAGCCGGGCTGTCCGGCGTGTATCTTCAGCCGCGACGAGGGAGACGTCGCGAAGCACCTTCAGCGCGCGCAGCGTCACGTCCTCCAGGTTGCCGATGGGAGTGGCGACCACGTAGAGGATGCCGGGCATGCGCGGGTCGCCGATTCTACCAGATGTATTCTGCCGAACCCTTACCGCATTTCGTGGACGAATACCTCGCCTGGCTCCACGAAGTGCACCCGACGAACGCGAGTTTCGACGGTGTTCATCTTCACGACGACCTGCTCGAGGATCTGAGCCGCGCCGCGATTGACGCGCAGGTCCGCGATCTGGGCGCGTTTGCGCGCCGGCTGGCCGCCATCGATCCAACGCGGCTGACCGAGATCGAGCGGCTGGAGCGTCCCGCACTCGACGCCCACATCCGCTCGCGCCTCTTCGACCTCGAGACAGTCCGCACCTGGGAGCGAAGCCCGCAGTTCTACGGCGATCTGCTGGCCACGAGCCTCTCCGGACAGATCCTGTTCGACTACGCCCCGCTTGCCGAACGCGCGCGCCGCGTCGTGTCGAAACTCCATCAGGCGCCGCGGCTGCTGCAGGCGGCGCGCGACAACATCAAGGAGACGGCGGGCATCTTCGTCAAGGTCGGCCTCGAGAGCCTGCGCGGCGCGCTCCGCTTCATCGAGGACGATCTGCCTCGGGCGTTCAGCGCGCTCGACGATCCGTTCCTGCTGAGCGACCTCGCCGACGCCTCGACGGAGGCGACCGCCGCGATCGGCCGCTTCCTCCAGTACCTGGAAGAGGATCTCGCCCCGCGGGCGCGCGGCCCGTTCCGGCTCGGGCGCGACCGGCTGCACGAGAAGCTGCGGCTCGAGGAGGGCATTACTCTCGACGCCGACCGGCTGCTGGCGATTGCCGAACGCGAGCTGCACGCGACCCAGGAGGATTTCCGGCGGACCCTATCGCGCCTCGACGGCAAGGACCCGATGGCCGCGTGGGCCAAGGTCAAGACGGAGCACCCGGCCATGGGGGAGCTCGTCACCACCGCGCACCAGCAGCTCGAGGAGTTGGCGACCTTCATCCGCCGCCAGGATCTCGTGTCGCTGCCGCCGTCGGCCGACGTCACGGTGGCGGCGACGCCGCGGTTCTACCGCTGGACGTTCGCCAGCATGTGGACGCCAGGTCCGTTCGAGGCGCGCCCACTGCGGGCCTACTACTACATCACCGAGCCCGACGCCGCCTGGTCGCCCGAAAAGCAGGAAGAGCACCTGCGCGGCTTCAACTACGGCGCGCTATGGTCGATTTCGATCCACGAAGTCTTCCCCGGGCATTTTCTGCACTACCAGCACCTGCGCCGGATCCCCTCCACCCTGCGCAAGTCCATCCTGTTCTCGTCGACCGCGATGGTGGAGGGCTGGGCGCACTACGCCGAGCAGATGATGGTCGAGGCGGGCTTCCGCCGCGACGATCCGCGCGTGCGTCTCGGGCAGCTTGCCGAATCGCTGATTCGTCTCTGCCGGCTGGTGGTCGGGCTGCGGCTGCATTGCGAAGACATGTCCGTCGAACAGGGCGTACGCTTCTTCCGCGACGAGGCGTATCTCGAGGAGGCATCGGCCCGCCGCGAAGCCGAGCGCGGGACGTTCGACCCGTCCTATATCCTCTATTCGCTCGGCAAGCTGATGGTGCTGAAGCTGCGCGACGACTACCGAGCCTCGGTGGGCGACCGCTACTCGTTGCGCGGCTTCCACGACGCGCTGCTGGGCAATGGCACGGTGCCGCTCGGGTTGCACCGCAACCTGCTGCTCGGCGAGAGCAACGGCTCTCTCTTGGAATAGAATCGAAGGCGCGAAGGAAGACGAAGGGGATGCCGCTCTACGAATACGAGTGCGAGGCGTGCGGTCAGCGGTTCGAGAAGATTCGAAAGTTCTCCGACCCGCCTCTCGAGGTCTGCGACAAGTGCGGCAAGGGTCCGGTGAAGAAGCTGTTCTCGTCGCCGGCGATTCAGTTCAAGGGCTCCGGCTTCTACATCAACGACTACGCGAAGAAGTCGTCGTCCGACTCCGGCGGTTCGAAATCGGCGGCCGCCGATAGCGGCGAGAGCAAGAAAGCCGACGCGCCCGCCGCGGCGGCCTCGTCGACGCCGACGCCGTCAGACAAAAAAGAGTCGACCCCGAAGAAGGATTGAGCTAGCGGCGCGCGCCGGCAGGCACGTCGAGGCCGAGGCCGCGTAGGTATTCGCGGAACGGCCCCGACAGGTCGTCGCGCTGCAGCGCGAAGTAGACGACCGCCTTCAGAAAACCCAGCTTGTTCCCCGTGTCGTGGCGGACGCCGTCGATGAGGCAGCCGTAGATCGGCCGTTTCCTCAAGAGCTTTCGCAGCCCGTTCGTGAGCTGGATCTCGCCGGTCCGGTCCTTCTCGCGCGCCGTCTCTTCGAGCGCCGGGAAGATGTCCGGCGTCAGCACGTAGCGGCCGATGATCGCGAGGTTCGACGGGGCCTCCTCACGCGGCGGCTTCTCGACCATGTCGCGGATGCGGTAGACGCCTGGCCTGATCGGCTCGGCGTCGATGATGCCGTAGGCGGACACACTCTCGTGCGGCACTTCCTCGACGGCCACCACCGGTCCGTCGAGCTCCTCGAAGACGTCGATCATCTGCCGCAGCGCCGGCGGCTTCGCGTCGATCACGTCGTCGCCGAGGATGACCGCGAACGGTTCGTCGCCGATCAGATCCTTGGTGACGAGCACGGCGTGGCCGAGTCCCAGCGGCTCCCCCTGCCGGACGTACGAGACGTTGATGAGATTGGAGATCTTGCGAATCTCGGCCAGCAGCTCCTTCTTGCCGCGCGCCTCGAGGAACGTCTCGAGCTCCACCGAGACGTCGAAGTGATCCTCGATCGCGTTCTTGCCACGGCCGGTGACGACCAGGATGTTGTTGATCCCGGATTCGAGCGCCTCTTCGACGCCGTACTGGATGATCGGCTTGTCGACGAGCGGCAGCATTTCCTTCGGCTGCGCTTTGGTCGCGGGCAGAAAACGCGTCCCGAGACCGGCCGCGGGAAACACCGCTTTGCGCACCGCCTGTGGCATGAGTGAGATGGTAGCATTTAACCGCATATGCTCGATCCCGCTTACGTCCGCGACCACGCCGACGCGGTCCGCCGCGGGCTGCAGGCGCGCGGTCTCGATCCCGATGCGGTGTTGGAGCCGTTCGCGGCGCTGGATGCGCGCCGCAAGACGCTGATTCCAGAAGTCGAAGGGCTGAAGCGGGATCAGAACGCGTCGGGTGAGGCGATCGGGCGCGCCAAGCGCGAAGGGCGCGACGTCTCGGACGTGTTTGCCGCCAACAAGGCTCGCGGTCAACGGATCAAGGAGCTCGAGACGGAGCTTGACGAGGTCGAGCGGCAGCGCGCCGATCTGTTGATGACAGTGCCCAACCTGCCGCATGCGTCCGTGCCGCTCGGCCGCGGCAGCGACGACAACCAGGAAGTGCGCCGCTGGGGCGCGCCTCGGGCGTTCGGCTTCGAGCCGAAGCCGCACTGGGATCTCGGCCCCGCGCTCGGCATCATCGACTTCGACCGTGCCACGCGCATGTCGGGGGCGCGCTTCTCGGTGCTGCGCGGCGCCGGCGCCCGGCTCGAACGCGCGCTCATCAACTTCATGCTCGATCTCCACACGCGCGAGCACGGCTATACCGAGTTCGTACCGCCGTTTCTCGTCAACGGCGACGCGCTGCGCGGCACCGGCAACCTGCCGAAGTTCGAGCAGGATCTCTTCAAGATCGCCGGCGACTGGGATCTGTTCCTGATCCCGACGGCGGAAGTGCCGCTCACTAATCTGCACCGGACGGAGATTCTCGACGGCCGGCAGCTGCCGCTGCGCTATACCGCCTACACGCCGTGCTTCAGGAGCGAAGCCGGCTCCTACGGCGCCGATGTCCGCGGCCTCATCCGTCAGCATCAGTTCGACAAGGTCGAGCTGGTGAAGTTCACGACGCCAGAGCAGTCGTTCGACGAGCTGGAGTCGTTGACCGCCAACGCCGAGGAAGTGCTGAAGCGCCTCGAGCTGCCGTATCGAACGATGGTCCTCTGCACCGGCGACATGGGCTTCGCGTCGGCGAAGACCTACGACATCGAGGTCTGGCTGCCGAGCCAGAAGACCTATCGCGAGATTTCGTCCTGCAGCAATACGATGGCATTCCAGGCCCGCCGCGCCAGCATCAAGTTCCGGCCCGACGGGACCAGGAAGGTCGAGCACGTTCACACGCTGAACGGATCTGGACTCGCGGTGGGCAGAACGCTGATCGCGATCCTCGAGAACTACCAGGAACAGGACGGATCCGTCACGATCCCGGCAGCGCTCCGCCCGTTCATGGGCGGACTCGAGAAGATCAGCGCGTGAGCAGACCTGAAGGTCTGCCCTACATCTGTTGCGCAAACCGCAGCACGGCCGCGCAGGTCGCCGCGGTGCCTCTCGGCAGGGCTTCAGCTCTGACGCGGCGTCAAATCTCGAACGCCAGCTTCGCCGCCAGCTCGCTCAACTCACGGCGGCCGTCGCGACCCCGGGGTCAGACGGGGGTCAGACCGGGGTCAGACCGGGGTCAGACCACCAGTGATATTCCGAATCAGATCTCGAACGCCAGCTTCGCCGCGAGATCGTTCAGCTCACGGCGGCGGCCGTCGCGGTCGTCGGTGGCCTTCTTCTGGTCGGCGCGCAGCGTCGCGAGCTGGTCTTCCTGGTTGTTCAGTTCCCGCGTGTAGCGCTCGGTGAGCGCCTTCTCTTCGGCGCTGCCGCGCAGCGCCTTCATGTTTTCGCGCACCCGCTCCTGATCCTTCCCGATCTCGGTGATCTGGCCGTTGATCGCCGATAGCCTGGCGTCGGCGGCGGCCAGTTCGGCCCGTTTGTCGGTCAGCGGCTGT
>DASXLB010000078.1 GCA_036496585.1 Vicinamibacterales bacterium | reverse complement strand
AAGCGGCGAACGGACACGCCGCACAGAGTTTGGTCACCTATTGGGACCGCTACGGCTGGGAGGGGAAGAGGACGCCGGTGGGCGCTCGTGCCATCACGGTCGCTCGTACCGGCATGACGCCCGAACAACATGCGCGGCAGGCGCGCGTCAAGCGGTTGAAGGAACTGAGTCGCGGATGGCGAGATCGCGTGGCACGCGTCGTGGACGCCGCGGACGGGTTCTCGCGCGAAGAGTTGTTTGCCGCAATCGATGCACTTCGGGAACTCGCCCGGAAGGCGCCGAGACTGAGCGACGCGGCTGAAACGTCAAAGCGAAGGAGCTGAGGATGGCGAAGCGGCGCAAGCGGAAGACGATGCCCAAAGGGCGAGGTTGGAAACTGCACCTGAACGGCAGGCTCGTGAACGCAACATTGCTCCTAAAGAAGCGAGTTTCAGAGAAGGCCAGCATCGTCGTCTTCAAGGCGCGGACGCCAAAGACAAAGCGCGGGTGAAAGTCGAGCTTTCGAGCGAAGAGCGACGCGCAGGTTTGAGCCCAGGCGGACGCGCGAGAGCTGACCCAAGCTAACCCCTTACCCGAAAACAGACCCGCCAGAACCGCGCCTAGCGCGTCGAGCAGCAGCGCGCGCTGTCGCGTGACTACGCTGTGACTTTTGGGAAAATCGACGCAGCGCGCTCGATTCGTGCTGCGTCGGAAGTTGTTGAGGAAGTGTGCTTTAGATGGTGACCCGGGTGGGGATCGAACCCACGACCCTGTGATTAAAAGTCACATGCTCTACCACTGAGCTACCGGGTCACAAGTGCTTGTTCAGTAAATACTTGACAGCCCATCGTGGGCTTCGGCGATCCATTCTGGGTAATATGCGGCGCCGATCATGTCCCGATCTGCTCCCGCCGCCCGATCGCTCACGACCACACCGCTAGTCTAGTGCATCGAACCGAAACTTGAGCCGCTTCGGTTTCGCGCTCCTCGGTGCTCATGACGCAATCATTCTCCGCGAGTAGCTGGCGTCAGCCCGTCTAACGGACCGATCGAGTTGCTGTGCGGGTCGTTGCAGTGCGGTAGAGTTTACGGAAGACGCGCAGGCCCTTCCGTTCCTTGTTGAGCAGCGCCTCTATCTCCCAAGAGTGACGGCGCATGCGCCCATCCGCTCGATCATCATCTGACGCTGCGGATCCGAGGCGCGCGCGTCGCATCGCAGATACGTCACCAGGTCTGGAACATTGCGAATGGTCAGCCCGATTTGCGCCGGCGCGCCCGGCATCTGCGACGGAATGCGCGCCGTTCGGACCACACGCGCGCCTGTAGGCGCATCCACCTCGTCCACATAGACGACGTTATCGGTGCCGAGATGAACCTCGCGGCCGTTGATGGCCACCGTATCGCCCGCGCCGTAATCCAGAGTTAGATTGACGTCCCCGTATTCGATGCTCCAATGGGAGCCCGCCGCATTGGACGCTCCGCCGATCCTGCCGCCGGGGACGAAGTACCAGCCCGGCGTGCCGCGCCAGAGGACCAGCAGCTGCAGGTGCGAATCGTTGCCGGCACTCCGAGTGATCCAGGTCGCGAACACCGTGGGCGAAACCATGGTGTTGTTGCCGCCACTCGATGTGCGCACCGATGGACTCTCGGCGCCCGCGAGCGGACGGACTGGTGCGAGTGGCGACGAGGCATCAGGTGGACGAGTAATCCCGAGTGGCACCCGGCCTTCGATTCCGGGTGAAGGCGAGTGCTCCTCGCTGCCGTCCGCCCACGTCACCGACGTGATCTGGAATCGATCCATCTGTCGCCACTGGCCCGTCCGTGAATCGATGCCTGCCGGCTGTCGCACGATGTACGTCTCGCCCGGCTGCATGAGCGGTGTCCCGTCGAGATGATGCGCCCCGCCGCGGGTCGCGACCGCGTTGCCCCGGTAGGTATCGAATTTGACCTCCATCACCGCTTGCGTCTTCGCATTCTGCAGGGAGAAGACGTAACCCGGCGACGGCGGTCCCTCGATCTGCGCGCTCACGTGCACTCCGGAGGATGCCGACCCGACACCGGGAACCTGCAGCGACGGCGCTGGACGCGTCTCGATCGAGATCTCCACAGGCTGGACGCCGAACGCCCGCAGTTCCTCGACACGTACGGTGACGCCGTCGCGCGGGACGACGGTGGCAACGGGAATAAGGCGCTGGTGTGGCGAGCCGTACCACAACGAAATCGTGACGGTCAGCTCTCCGGCCTGGCGTCCGCAGGCGTGGTCGAGAGCGCTCAGCTCGAGTCCGTCTCGCGACGTCGGCACGCCAGGGATTTTGGGCACGATCGGAGTCCAGCCGCTTCCGCGCGGCTGCGCCTCCGAAGAGCAGCGCATCACCCGGCCGTCGGCGAATTTGATAGCCACGGTTCGCACCACCTCCGCCGCCGACTGCTGAGGCTGCGCCGCCGGCGCGATGCTGCCCGCCGATGACATCTTCTCGGCAGCCGTCTCCAAGCCTTGGGATTCATCAAGGATGGATTGCACAGGAGGCCGGCCCGCTGGCGTTTGAAACAGCGCCGCCGTCGCCGCGAGAGCGCCGAGGAGGAGTGTCCGCATCCAGCTTGCGCGGATTATGGCACGTGGTGACGACGCAGAGGAGCGACCGGCGATTTCCGCGCGAAAGCAAACACGGACCGGCTGAGATATGCGACGAAGTCGTTTTCAGCCGCCGACTCGGATGAGTTCGCCGGGGACCAGTCGCCCGAGCGCGGCCAGAATCTGAGGGACCAGCGGTCGGAGCTCTGTAAGGCGGTTCGTTTTCGCCACCAACACGACCACGGCGACGCCGGACGCTCGTACGTTCTGCTGGAACTGAATATTCTGATCGACGGTGAGCGCTGCGAACTTCGTGGCCAGCATCAGGTGCAGCAGTTCGCCGTTCCGCTTCGAAGAACGACCCATGTCGCTGACGTGGCGGGCGTCGTGCCCGATGAGGGTCGCGTTTCAGCGGGCGCGGAACGACGAACCGAGCATCGAGAATCGGATGCACCTCGATGAGATCCCGCGTGCGGAGAAGGCCGCAGTTCCTGCCATCGCCAGCTCTGGATCTGCGAAGGTGGTCTGACCCCGGTTTGACCCCGTCCTGATGCCGGCGGCGGTCACCGCTGTGCAGTCGTCAGGAATTGCAACGCCTCTCCGCCCGTGCTCGCGACCACAGTCGGCAGAATCTCCAGCACCCATAGACCTGCCAAGGTGGTCTGACCCCCGTTTGACCCCAGTCTGACCCCGTCACGCTGGCTCGCACGCGCGGCTCGTTCAGAGGATCTTCTGGCCAAGCGCCGACGAGGCCAGTTCGGCGCCGAGGATGGCCGTCGTGTTGCGGTCGTCGAGGATCGGATTCACTTCGACGAGATCCAGCGCCCGGAGCAGGCCGCAATCCGCGACCATCTCCATCACCATGTGCGCCTCGCGGTAGTTCAATCCGCCCTTGACCGGCGTGCCTACCCCAGGCGCGATCGTCGGATCGCAGACGTCGAGATCGAACGAGACGTGCAGGCCGCCCGTGCCGCGGCCGGCGATCTCGATCGCCTGCTCCACGACGAGGGCGATGCCCTGGCGATCGATGTCCTTCATCGTGAAGACATGCACGCCGCTCTCCCGGATCCGCACCTTTTCCCGCTCGTCGAGATTGCGGATGCCGATCAGCACGGTGGACTCCGCCGCCACCTTCGGCGTGAAGCCGCCGATGCGCGCCAGTTCGGCGGGCTCCGGACCGAGCAGCGCCGCGAGCGGCATGCCGTGCACGTTGCCACTCGGCGACGAGGCCGGCGTATTGATGTCGCCGTGCGCGTCGACCCAGATGAGCCCCGGCATCTTCTGGTCGCGCCGCAGGAAGTCAGCCGTCGCCGCGACCGAACCGGCGGCCAGCGAATGATCGCCGCCGAGCACGACAGGGAGGCCGCCCTTGTCCAGCACGCTCAGCGACGTCTTGTACAGCCGCTCGCAGACGCGCGTGATGTCGCGGATGTATTTCTTGCTCGGATCCCCCTCCGCCTTCGTTTCCGGAATCGGCGCCACCAGATCGCCCTCGTCCACGACCTGCATGCCGAGCGCGGTCAGCCGCTCGCCGAGGCCGGCAATACGGAACGCCGACGGCCCCATGTCGACGCCGCGGCGATTGCCGCCGAGATCGAGCGAGACGCCAATGACGTGAATCGGCCGCGCCATCGTCCTAGAATACCCGCGGCGGGCCGTCCCGTTTGACCTGACGCTAAAATACGGATATTATGAGGGTTGCGGTAGCGAACCCGTCCGTATGTGGCGGGGTGGACGCTGCCGGTCACCCTTGTTCCGCCGTTGCTGATGCGAAGGCGGAGGAGCCGAGCACGATGAAGCGTTTCGAGGTAGGAGCTCGTGTCGTGGAACCGACATACGGTCTGGGATCCGTGGTCGCCGTCGAGGATGCCTATACGCGCGTCCAGTTCGACGAGCACGGGGTCAAGAAATTCATGACGAGCATGTCGAGGCTGGAGCCCAGCAACGAGCCGGTTCCCGCCGGTCTTCGCAGCACCAAACCCCGCAAGAAGCGGACGACCAAGAAAGCCGTCGCCGAACCGGTCGCGGCCGAAGAATAGATTCGGCGACCGCCGCTCCGGCGACCGCCGCTCCGGCGGCCGACCTCAGCCCGCCTCTCGCATCAGCGCGGCTCGCGCTTCCACGACAGCGAGATTCCTTCTCCCGAGGGCGCGACGATCGACGTCCACAGAGCGGCGTTGTGCTGGATCGCGTCCAGGAAATCCTGCATCTCGCCGCGCTTGTTCACCACGTTGTGCGCCGTGAACAGACCGCCCGGGTCGAGCCGCGGATAGACGAGATCCAGGAACTTTCTGTAATCCCGCTTCCAGGCGTCGAGGAAGACGAAATCGAACGTGCCCGTCAGCTTCGGGATTTCCTTGAACGCGTCGCCTGACACGACCTGGACGATGTCGCTCATGCCGGCGCGCTGGATGTTGCCGGCGAGTTCGCGGGCCCGCGCCGGATCGTACTCGATCGTGACGAGCCGGCCTCCAGTCGCCCGCAGGCCCTGCGCGATCCAGATGGCGCTGTAGCCAGAGGCGCCGCCGATCTCCAGGGCGCGTTTTCGACCCGTCGAGGCGACGAGCAGCCGGAGGAACCGGCCGTCTTCTTCGCTCACTGCGAGCTGTCCCTTGTCACGGGCGCGGATGTCGGCGAGGATGGTGTCGAGGCTCGGCTCCTGCGCGAGCGCCGTGGCGCCGAGCAGGAGTGCCGCTACGCATGACCAGAGCAGTCGCATCTCTCAGATAATATCCGCTCGGTGGCCGACACGGACGTGCTCGTCGTCGGCGGCGGCATCACGGGCCTGACCGTCGCATACGCGCTCGCGCGCCGCGGGCGGCGGACGCTCGTGCTCGAAGCGGCGTCCAGGGCCGGCGGACTCATTCGCACCGAGAGAGCCGACGGGTTCACGATCGAGGCGGGTCCCGACGCGCTGCTGGCGACGAAACCGGCGGGCGTCGATCTGGTGCGCGAGCTGGGACTCGACCGAGACCTGCTCCGGGTTCGCACGCCCGGCGCGTTCGTGCTGCGCGGCGATCGGCTCCATCGTCTGCCGTCCCCCTCGCGGCTCGGTCTTCCACTGACGGCATCGGCGCTCGCGGCATACGACCTGTTCGACTGGCCGGCGCGACTGCGGCTCTCGCTCGAGCCACGCGTGCCGGCGCGGCGATCGCCGTCTGATGAATCGGTGGCGTCGTTCTTCCGACGCCGCTTCGGCCCCGAGACAGTCGATCTGCTCGCGCAGCCGCTGCTTGGCGGCATTCACGCCGGCGACATCGAGCAGTTGTCGATGCAATCGCTCTTTCCGCAGCTGCTGGAGCTCGAGCGTCGTCACGGATCCGTCCTGCCCGTGTTTGGCCAACAGGGGAGATCCCCGGTCGAGAGTCCGCCGGGACCGGGACCGTCCCCCTTCGTCTCTCTCCGTGCCGGGATGGGGTCGATGGTGGAGGCGCTCGTGCGCGCGCTTCCCGACGGCGGGGTGCACGTCGACGCGCGCGTGGACGCGATCGCGAAGACGAGCGACGGCTGGCGCGTGATGGCGAACGGCGAGGCCGTGACGGCCACGGCGCTGGTGCTCGCGGCGCCGGCGCACGCGGTCGCCAGGCTCATCGCCCCGCTCGACAGCGCCGCCGCCGACCTTTGCGCCCTCGTGCCGTACGTCTCGACGGCCAGCGTCGCGCTGGCGTGGCCGCGCCGCAACGTGGGGCACGCGCTCGACGGCACCGGCTTCGTCGTCGCGCGCCGACACAGCGACGTGCGCATCACCGCGGCGACGTGGGTTTCCGCGAAGTGGGAGGCCCGCGCGCCGGACGGCGCCGTATTGATTCGGGCGTTCCTGGGCGGCAGCCACGACCCGCAGGCGGTGGATCTCGACGACGACGAGCTGATCGATGTCGTCCGGCGCGATCTGCGGAGGGTGATGGCGATCGATGCGGCGCCGTCGTTCGCGCGGGTCTACCGCTGGCGCCACGGCGGCGCCCAGCACACGGTGGATCATCTGCAGCGCGTCGGCGAGATCGAGGCGCGGCTCGGTGGGCTGGGTGGAATCTACGTGGCAGGGGCGGGTTTTCGCAGCGTCGGGATTCCGGACTGCGTCAACGAGGCGCGCCGAGTGGTGGAAGAGCTGACAGGAGGGAGTGGGCGCTGAACGGCGGGCGGTGAGCCGTTGGTAAAGGACGCTCTCACGGCTCGCTGCCGACTCCTTCGTGCACCCGCCGTGCAAGCGCCTGCACGTGCTCGATGTTCGTCGGCGGCAGGATCCCGTGCCCCAGATTGAAGATGTGACCGGCGCGCCCGCCGGCGCGGCGCAGCACATCGTCCGCAGCCGCCATCAGGCGATCCATCGGGCCGAGGAGCAGGGTCGGATCGAGATTGCCCTGGATGCCGCGGTCGTGGCCGATCGTCCTCCAGGCCTCGTCGAGCGGCCGGCGCCAGTCGACGCCGACGACGCTGCCGCCCGCCTCGCGCATGTCGGCGAGGAGCGCGCCGGTGCCGACGCCGAAGTGCAGCGTCGGGACGCCGGTGTCGGCGAGTGCGTCGAAGATCTTCTTCGTGTGGGGAAGGGCGAACTCGCGGTAGTCGCCCCGTGAGAGCTGGCCCACCCACGAGTCGAAGATCTGCACGGCCTGCACGCCGGCGTCGATCTGCGCGCGCAGATAGTCGGCCATCATGGTCGCGAAGCGATCACAGAGCGCGTGCCACGCCTGTGGCTGCGCGTACATGAACGCCTTGGTCGTCGCATACGACGTGGACGGACCGCCCTCGATCGCGTACGCCGCCATGGTGAAGGGGGCGCCGCCGAACCCGATGAGCGGCACCGTGCCGGCCAGCTCCTGGCGCAGCAGGCGAATCGTCGCCAGGACGTGCGCGAGCTTCTCGCGGGGTTCGAACGCGTGCACCCGATCGATGTCGGAGGCGTGACGCACCGGACGATCGATCGCCGGCCCTTCTCCCTTCACGAAGTCGAACGTCAGCCCCATGGGCGTGAAGGGCAGCAGCAGATCCGAGAAGAGAATGGCCGCGTCGACGTCGATCACGTCGACGGGCTGGAGCGTCACGGCCACTGCCAGCTCCGGCTCGGCGCAGATTTGGAGGAGAGAGTACCGCTTCCGCAGCGCGCGGTATTCCGCCATGTAGCGGCCGGCCTGACGCATGAACCAGACAGGCGTCGCGTCGACCGGTTCACGCCGGCAGGCGCGCAGGAACCGATCGTTCACAGGGAACGGAGCCGTGCGGCGCTGGCGATTCGAGGGTTCGTCATGCGGGTCCCGTGGAGGTGCGCGGCCGATCAGGCCACGAGGGTCTTGGCCAGCGCGATCAGATCCTCGAGCCACAGCGGCTTGTATCGGATCGAGGCCCCGAGCGTCTTCAGCTCGTGCTGAATCGGCTCCGAGAGGAAGTAATCGCCGGTGACGATCGCGACCGGCACCTCGACGAGATGCGGTTTGGCACGGAGGGCGCGCAGAAACTGCAACCCGTTCGTAATCGGCATGCGCATGTCGAGGATGATCGCGTCCGGCCGCACGTTCTCCGCCAGCTCGAGTCCGGCGTCCGCCTGAACGGCGGTGGCGACCTCGAAGCCCTCGAGCTTGAGCATCCGTGCGAAGGTGTCGGCGACGGAACGGTCGTCGTCTACGATGAGAATCGTCCGCGTGTCGGACCGGGTATCGGGGCTCTCGGCCGCGGCAATCACCGCATCATAATGAAGGGAAAAGGGATCGGCGTCAAGCCGCCGGGCTTGGACCGGCAATCTGTGTTACGATTCCGGGTTCCCCGGAGGCGTTCTTGAGTCCGATTCTGGTTCGACCTGTTAGAGAGCAGCTCGAGCACGACCGTATCATTCGCCTGCTCCAGGCAAAACTGAAGCGGAAGCATGAGGTGGCGATCAACGCGGGTGACGAGCAAGGTACGCCGATCCGCATCGGTCCTGGGCAGATGTTCCCAGACCTGGTCCTGACCTCCCAGGACAAAGCGCACCGCCTGGAGGGGATCATCGAAGTCGAGACCGGCGAATCGGTCAATCACCTGGAAGCCATGGCGCAATGGGCGCATTTCGGGCGGACGCGCGCCCCCTTCCATCTCTACGTCCCGGCCGGGGCGGTCGAAATCGCGCGCCGGCTCGTGACCGAGAACCAGGTAGGGGTCAGCGAGATCTGGTCGTATCACGCCATCGGCGATCAGACCCGTTTTACGCTCGTGCAGAAGGTCGGCACCCAGGACCTCCGGCCGATTCCCGCGCCGCGCCCCCAGAAACCGGCGGCGGCACCGGCGCCTGGGCCGAAGACAAAGGCCGCTAAGGCAAAACCGGCGAAACCGGCGAAACCGGCGAGGTCGGCCAAGTCGGCGCCTGCGAAGGCCGCCGCCAAGAAAAAGACTCAGAAAAAGGCCAAGAGGAAGTAGCTCTGCCGCATCTTCGGTTCAATCGCGACCGCCAGGGCTACGCAACCACGGCCCTCGTCGAAACGGGCGGGCGCCGGCGCAGAGGGCAGCGGGTGCTGTACTACTTCCGCAGCCCGCCGTCGGTGCGGATCGGCCGCGAGGCGCTCGACCCGGAGACGATGAGGCTCCTCGAGGCGCACAACCCGGATATCACGTTCGATTGGGACCGGCTGCGATCCGCCCGGCCTCCTGCCGGGCCTGTCGCCGGGTCTACCGCCGGCGCGGGGCCCGGACCTGGTGACGAGCGGCGCCGGGAGCGCCGCGACCCGCGGCGCCGTGCCGCGCCCGCCGTCAACCGTCCGGAGTCCGAACCGTCGACGGCCGGCGAGTCTGCCGAGCCGGTTGAGACGCTCGGGCCTGGGGATCGCCCGCCAGACCTGGATCCGCCCGACGCCGAGCCAGTGGTCACCGGCACGGCGCCCGCGGCCTTCGTTCCCGCGGACAGCGGGGAGGAACAGGCGATCGACCCACGTTATGCCCGGGTCGGCGCCGCCGGACTGCTCCGTCTGCGCGCCCGCTACGCGGACATCCGGGCGAAGCTTGCCGCCCGTCCCTGTGAGGAAACGGAGCGGACCGAGCTATACGCGCGCCTCGAACGTCTTAATCCCGACGCGTGGCTCAGTCCGGAGGAGGTGGCCCATGCGCTCGAAGACTACGAAGCGGTATTCGAATCGCTGCGGCCACTGGTGGGCCGTCAGCCTCGCTCCCCTCGTCTATAATAAGAAGATGCACCGCACGTTCCCGGTCGCGGCAGCTTTGTGCGTCGCCGGCATCGCCCTTTCGGCGCAACAGCCCGCCACGCCGGCGCAACCGCCGCCCCAACCGGCGCAGCAACAGCCGGCGCAGCAGGGCATTCTGACGCCGACGACGCAGAGCCATGAAGTTATCCGCCGCAGCGTCGATCTGGTGACCTCCGACCTGATCGTCCGTGACTCTGAGGGGCAGTTCGTCTCGAGTCTGGGCAAGAACGACTTCGAGGTATACGAGGACGGCGTCAAGCAGGACGTCGTCACGTTCGTGCTCACGCACGGCGGCCGCGTCATCAACGACACGAGCGCGCCGCCGCCGCCGCTGCAGGCCGGTATCCTGCTGCCGCCGCCGCGGCCCACCAACGACGCGTCCGGGCGCATCTTCATGATCTTTGTGGACGACCTCCACATGGATTTCAACAACACCGGGCGAATCCGTGAGCTGTTCAAGAAGATCGAGACGAACCTGATCCACGAAGGGGACATGTTCGGCGTCGTGTCGACGGGGCCCTCGTCGCTGGCGGTCGACATGACCTACGATCGCAAGCGGCTCGACGAGGCGATCAGCAAGATCTCGGGCGCCGGCCTCAAGCCCGACGAGATCATCGAGACGCCGGACGGCGCGCAGGGTCCGCCGGAAGTGCGGTATCGCGCGCACGTGGCGTTCTCGACCGCCTACGACGTCCTCAACAACCTCGAGCAGGTGCACAACCGCCGCAAGGCCTTCATCTACGTCAGCAACGGCTACGATTTCGATCCGTTCTCGCGGTCGCGCGCCAAGGAAGCGAGCCAGCGCCTCTCCGCCATGGGGCTGGGATGCGACTCGTCATCGGGCAGCACCAGCAACTGTCCGACGAGCAGCGGCAGCAGCGCCGCCGACGGCAGCAGCGTCGACACGTCGACGAATCCGTTTTCGACGACCGGCGACAACGAGTTCGCCGCCGCGGACCTGGCGGCGGAGCTGTCGGAGCTGACGAAAGAAGCCAACCGCGCCAACGCGACGATGTACACGATCGACCCGCGCGGCCTGGTCGGCGGTCCCGACCTCGATCAGACAAAGCTCGACATGCAGGACTGGCAGGATCACATCCGCGAGACGCAGAACAGTCTGCGGGTGATTGCCGAGCTGACCGGCGGCTACGCGGTGATCAACCAGAACGACTTCGACAAGTCGCTCAAGCGCATCGACGCCGAGACCAGCGACTACTACGTGCTCGGCTACTATTCGAACAATCCCGATCCCCTCAAGAAGCGCCGGGTCATCGAGATCCGCGTCGCCAAGCCCGGCAAGTACGACTTGAAGTACAAGACGTCGTACACGCTCCGGCCGCCGCCGGCGATCAAATCGACGACCAAGGCGCCCAAGAAATAGCGCTGCGTCGCCGGCCTTTTTTCATTCCCGTTACAGCCGCTGCTGTATACTTCTGCGCGTCATTTCAACAGGGTTTCGGTTCCCTCAGTCATGTCTCGCAGGTGGAGAAGATCATCCATGAAATCGTGTAGCAAGGCGATATGGAGCCTGGCAGCGGCCGCGTGCCTGTTCCTGTTCACGGCCGCGCCCGCCGCGGCGCAAGCCACCGTCACGACCGGCAATATTTCGGGCGTGATCGTCGACGCGCAGGGAGGCGTGCTTCCCGGCGTGACCGTCACGGCCACCCACACCGACACCGGCACGAACTATGAGGCCGTGACCGGCGCCGATGGCCGCTACAACATTCTCAACGTCCGGATCGGCACCTACACGGTTGCCGCGGCGATGAGCGGCTTCAGGGATCAGAAGCAGGAGAACCTCGAGGTCGCGCTGGGGGCCGAGAAGACGGTCGACTTCAAGCTCGCGCTGGCGACGGTCAGCGAGAGCGTCGAGGTCGTCGCCAGTTCTCCGGACATCGACGTCAACACCGCCGGCAGCGCGACCAACATCGCCAAGCAGGTGATCGAGACACTGCCGACGATCAACCGCAGCATCACCGACTTCGCGCGCGTCTCGCCGTTCGTCAACCCGACGACGCTCGGCAGCAGCGGCGATCAGGCGATGTCGATCGCGGGCCGTCACAACCGCTACAACAACATGCAGATCGACGGCGCGGTCAACAACGACTTGTTCGGTCTCGCCGACAGCGGCACGCCGGGCGGCCAGACCGGCACGCAGCCGATCAGCCTCGATGCCATCCAGGAAATCCAGGTCGTCGTCTCGCCATACGACGTGAAGCAGGGCGGCTTCTCCGGCGGCGGGGTCAACGTCGTCACGCGCAGCGGCACCAACGGCCTTCACGGCACCGGTTACCTCTACGCCCGCAGCCAATCGCTGATCGGCGGCATCCCGGCCGTCGCCACGACCGCCACGCCGAACCCGGCCGACACCAAGGTCGGCACCTTCAACGACAAGCAGAGCGGCTTCAGCCTCGGCGGGCCGATCGCCAAGAACAAGGCGTTCTACTTCGGCAACGTCGATTTCCAGCGCAAGCTGACGCCGGTCGGCTTCTCGGTGAGCGGCAACAGCGGCCAGCCGTGGGACGCCGCCGATCAGGCCGCGGTCCAGCAGGTGCTCAGCATCGCCAAGACCCAGTACGGCTTCGATCCAGGCGGCTTGGATGAGTTCAGCCGTCCGCAGAACAACGACAAGGTGTTCGTCCGCACCGACTTCAACTTGTCGAACAAGAACCGGCTGACGGCGCGTGTCAATTATGTCAATGGCACTCAGTACGTCGGCACGCCGACGACGACGCAGTATCTGATGCCGGATCGCTACTATTCGATCCAGGACAAGGTGCTGTCGAGCGTCGGTCAGCTCGACACGACGCTGGGGAATGCCACCTTCAACCAGTTCCGTATTGGTTATCAGCGCGAGCGCAACGTGCGCGGCGACCAGCCCGGTTTCCAGGCGTTTCCGATGGTTCGCGTCGACCTGACCGGCAGCAACAACGTCATCTTAGGGACTGAAAACTCGTCGCAGGCCAACGCACTCAACCAGGACATCGTCGAAATCAACGACGACTTCACGGTGGTGCGCGGTCACCACACCTTCTCAGTGGGCACGCACAACGAGCTGTTCCACTTCTACAACCTGTTCATCCAGAACTTCTACGGCAACTACGAGTTCAGCACCGTTGCCAATTTTCAGGCAGGCCTGGCGCAGGCGTTCTCGCACAACTTCTCGAACTACCCGAGCAACCCGAATTTTGCCGCCGATTTCGGCGTGCAGCAGTACGGGTTCTACGCCGGCGATCAGTGGCGGGTGAAGCCGAACCTCACGTTGACCTACGGCGCGCGTCTGGACATGCCGCACTTCCCGGACACGCCCGCCCCCAATCCCGTGTCGGTCGCCGACTTCGGCTACCGGACGGACGTCGTCCCTGCGCCGAAGATGTTCTCGCCGCGCATCGGCTTCAACTGGGACTTGACCGGCAGCGGCGCGCAGCGCCAGCAGATCCGGGGTGGCATCGGCTCGTTCGCCGGCCGCACCCCCTACGTGTGGCTCTCGAACCAGTACGGCAACACCGGCATCGACTTCACGGCCCTGTCGGTCGGGTTCAATGCCAACAACAACGTGAAGTTCGTCGCGGACCCGAACAATCAGCCGACCTCGGTGACGGGCGGCGCGACAGGGCGCCAGACGATCAACATGGTTGACCCGAATTTCAAGTATCCGCAGGTCTTGCGCGGGAACATCGCCTATGACCGCTCGCTGCCCTGGGATCTCGTGGCGTCCGCGGAGTTCCTCTTCTCGGATACACAGAAAGACGTGCTGTGGAAGGACCTCAACTTTGCGCCGACCGGCGCCGTCCGTCCGGACGGCCGGCTGGTGCTGGCGAAGGTCGATCCGAACATCAACGACGCGGTGCTGCTCACCAACACGAACGGCGGTACCAATAACACGCTCGCGCTGAAGCTCGAGAAGCTCTACAAGCACGGCTGGTACGCGAGCGGCTCGTACGTGAAGAATTCCGCGAAGACGATCAGCGACGGCGGCGCCTTCGTGGCGCTCAGCTCGTGGCGCGATCAGTACGAGAACTACGACCCGAACAACCCGACGCTGGCGCGCTCGAACTTCGAGACCGGCAACCGCGTCAACCTGGCCGGCTCGTTCGACATCCCGATGGTGAAGAACCTGCACAGCGTGGCGTCGGTCTTCTACAGCGGCCAGACGGGTCAGCCGTACTCGCTTGTGTTCAACGGCGACGCCAACGGCGATACGACGACCTTCAACGACATCGCGTACGTTCCCGCAACCGCCGACCAGGTTGTCGTCACCGGCGGGACGTGGGACCAGCTGAACGCGTACCTGGCGCAGGATCCGGCCGCCAAGGACAACCGCGGCATGGTGCCGAACCGGAACACCGGCACGTCGCCGTGGACGAACCAGCTCGACGTGCGGTACGCCGTCACCGTGCCGGCCGGCAAGGCCCACGTGGAGCTCTCGATGAGCGTGCTCAACTTCCTGAACATGCTCCACAGCGACTGGGGCTGGCACTACTTCCCGAACTTCTACTCGCCGCAGACGCTCGGATACGGGGGCATCGACGCGGCGACCGGGAAGGAGATCATCAACATCGCGACGATCACCAACGCCAACTTCCTCGGCACCTTCACGCGCGACGATCTACGTTCGCGCTGGCAGGCGCAGTGGGAGGCGCGCGTCCGGTTCTAGGCTCACCCGAATCGGCGGCATTGCCCGAAGCCCGGTTCCGCGATGGCGGGGCCGGGCTTTTTGTCTATCGAAGGGCGCGCTTGACGCGCGAGACCGCTTCCGCCAGGTAGTGTCGATCCAGCTCCACGCCGATGAAGTCGACGCCGAGCTGCGCCGCGGCGACGGCTGAGCTGCCCAGACCGAGAAACGGATCCATGAACGTCCGAACCCGATCGAGGCCGTGCAGCTTCACGCAGTACTCAGGCAATCGAGGAGGAAACGTGGCCGGGTGGGGACGGTCCTTGTCGCGATCCTGGATCGTGTCATAGGGGATGAACCAGGTGTTGCCGCGGCAGCGCAGGTTGCCGGCGCCGGCCTGCCAGCGCGACACGTTCGACGCGTCCTGGTACTTGACCCCGATGGCCCGCCGGTCGAGCGGCGTGCGCGCCTGCGGACTGAAGTGGAAGATGAACTCGTGGCAGTCGTTGACGAAACGGTCGCTGTTGATGGGCTTGTAGTGCCCGACGTTCAGGTCCCTCGTCAGACCGGCCCCCGCGCCGGCAGCATCCTGAGCGATGGCGATCGACTTGATCCAGTGGATGGTGTTCTGGAGACGCAGGCTGTGGCGTGCTGCCTGGGCGACGTCGAAGGCGGTCCAGGGCTCGGTCGGCTTGGCGCCGACGTTCAGAAACAGCGACCCGGCGGGCGCCAGCGTCGCGGCGGCGGCCTCGATCCATTCGCTGGTCCATGCCAGATATCGCTCGCGCGGAACCGCGTCGTCGTAGCTCCGGTACCGAACTCCGAGGTTGTAAGGGGGAGAGGTGACGATTACAGAAATCGACCCCGGCGTCAAAGAACGGAGCACTTCGAGGCAATCACCGAGGTAGAAGCGGAGGGTGGCGCGGCGCGCCTTGAGCTGAACGTGAGGGGTAATCGGACGCAATGCGGTGCCATCGTATCAGCCGGCCGCCGCACGCGGAGGGGACTTAGCTGGCCTGAGCGATCTCGGTCACCGGCGCGGTCATGCCGAAGCGGGCGGGCGCCAGGGTGTGATTCCGGCGGTGCGACTGAACTGCGCAGGCGGCGCCCTTTTCCTCGACGTAGATCACTTCACGATGCGTGGCGAGCTCGCGGTACTTCCCGGTGACGCATCCGCAGCCTAGCGTCTTGAAGCCAATGAGACGAACGAGACTCATCATGACGACTCTCCCCGCACCTGAACCGAGCAACAATCATGCCTGTTGAGGTGAACGAGAGCGGCGGTGAATCTGTTCCAATTTTCGAAACTCGCGCATCAAATTCGGGGTGCCTACGGTGCGCCGGTTGAATCGCCGACACGATGGTTTGGATTCCGGAGCGCATGGAAGCGTTCGAGATCCTGCTGGCGCTGGTGTGTCGCGCGGCGCCGCGCGGTGCCGATATGAAAGGCGAGCAGCAGATGCAGCGCGCCGGCCGCGACGAGTTCGGGGACGCTGCCGCCCAGGGCAACCGGGAGGTAGTTGAGAGCGGTCGCGATCAGAAACAGGGCGCTGAAGAGCGCATCGGGGCCCTTACCAGGAAAGCGCTGCCCGTACTCCATGGCGACGTGTTCCCAGCCGCCGTCAGGTTCGTGAAACACCTGAATATAGCGGCCGATCCGCTCGACGTTGATGTGGAGGGCGTAGATGGCTTCGAAGCCGGCGGCGAGCACCAGCAGAGGGAGCAGGGCGGCGATCGGCAGGGCGACAACCGCCGTCGTCGCGATGGCGGCGCCTCCCCAGAGACCAAAAGTCACCGGCAGGAGGACCATTCGGGCGGTACCCCGCTCGCGGATGGTGGCGCGGAGCGCTTCGTATTCGGCCTGCGAAGGCGGCGGCAGCATAGGCGTGCCGATTTTACTGCATCCAGCACGTCGCGCGATCGGGCCCGACCTCGACTGGTATGGACCTTGTATGACTGGCCGTTCGGAGCCCCGTTTCGCTCGTTACATTGCTGTCGTGCTAGGTAAATGGTTGCATGCCATGGAGTTTGCGTGTTAAACTTCTTGGCGTTCCACCCAACAGGTCCAAGCGGCCGCTCCCAGCAGTGCGGCTTGGGCGGATGCCCCGGAGGATTCGTGCGCGTACCACGTCCGATTGTCGCTAGATTGGCCTCGACGCTGCTGGGCGTCGTGATCTGTTTTCCTGGATCTGCCGCCGCCGCGACGACGACCATCCATAAGAAACCCGTTCACCGGGCGACGTCGACTGCTGCTAAGCCGGCTGCCTCGACCGCCTCGGTGGCATCGACGACATCCACCTCCACGTCCGCCGCAGCACGGAAGCCCGCGACCGCCTATTCGGCGAAGGCCGCCAACGCCAGGCGCGCGAATCTCGCCGTGGCCAGGGCCTCAGCGCGCGCCCGTGAACATACTCGGCTGAGAGGGCTGGCCGATCTGCAGGCGGCGATGACGCCGCAGTTCAAGACCGACGCGAACGGCCAGCTGGTCCCCGATGTCCGCGCCGCGGCGGCGATTGTTTTCGATCCGTCGACGGGGCAGGTGCTCTACGAGGACAACTCGCAGGAGAAGCGATCGATCGCCAGCATCACCAAGGTGATGACGGCGCTCGTCTTCCTCGAAGACAACCCCGACTTGAATCAGGAGCTCGTGGTCGAACGCAGCGACGTGTTCGCCGCCTCGACCACCTACCTGAAAGCGGGTGACAAGGTCACCGCCGGCGAACTGCTGCACCTGCTGCTGATTCCGTCGGACAACGGCGCCGCGCGCGCCCTGGCGCGGTCCTCGCACGGCGGAACCGCCTCCTTCGTCGAGCGGATGAACGAGAAGGCGATCGAGCTCGGTCTTCAGAACACCAGCTTCGCGGATCCGTCTGGCCTCAACGCCAACAACATGTCGTCGGCGTTCGATCTCTCCCATCTCATTACCTTCGCCGCGAGCGACGAGCGCATCGCGTCGATCATGCGCACCCCGACCTACACGGTGACGACCAACCGCCGGCAGATTCCAATCCACAGCACGAACCACATCCTGCTCGCGGGGGACGTCGAAGTCATGGGCGCGAAGACCGGCTTCATCAGCAAGTCCGGCTACTGCCTGGCCTCGCTGCTGCGGCTGCCGCAGGGGAATCCGGTGGCGGTCGTCGTGCTCGGCGCCCACTCGAACAACGGACGCTTCTGGGAGACCCGGCACCTGTTCTCCTGGTTGAATTCGAAGACCGGCGACGCGTTCAAAGACCAGGCGTCCCGGTAACAGCCGCTTTTCCGGCTTTCGGCTTCCAGTTTGTGGACCGGCGTGTCACGCCGGTCCTTTTTCTTTTTTAGCCGCAGCCGTCCTGCTTCAGCGTTCGGTCAGGCGGAAGGCGTGAGCCACGGACGGCAGTCGTCAGCGATAGCCCCGTTGCACGGCGGCCGCATCGAGCGTGAGCGTGGCGAGCGCGTCGACGACCGGCATCACGGGGCGGCGGGCGTTGCGGCCGTCGTAGGCCTTCAGATACCGCTGGCACACGTCACAGCCGTTGAGTCGGTACAGCCCGTCGCGCGTCGCGAACGAGGTAATCCGGCTGCGGTCGGCGTTCAGGCAGAACGGGCAGCCGATCTGCGAGAAGCGCCAGCGTGTCGTGCAGCGTGAGCAGATCAGCAGCCGCTCGGCGGCGGGCGTAATCGCCGAGAAATCGGGTTCGCCGCCGCACAGGGGGCAATTGCCGTGCTCCCAGCCGGCGAAGGTCGCGCGCGCCATGACGGCATCGGCGCAACGCAACAGGAACGGCCGCATCGCCTGGACGAGCAGCGGCTCCAGGCCGGCGATGTCGGGGGACGCCTCGCCGCCGCCCGCGGGCACCGGGCGAGCCGTCTCATACCAGTTGCGAACGGCGGGCGCCAGCCGCTCCGCGTCGCGCGACAGCACCTCGATACGCCGGTAGTCGTCGGACTCGATCGCGTCGTGCGTGCGCATCGCGTCGGCGGTGGAGCGGACGAGGAAACGCAGATCGCTCCAGTCGATGGGAAGCTGGTCGAAGGTGAGGATCGGTTTGCCGGCCGCCAGCGCCGTCGCCAGCACCGCGGCATCGAGATTCATCGTCGGCAGGGGCACCCGCACCTGCACGCGCCGCTGGAGCTGCAGCAACTGGATCTGGAGGTCGATCATCTGGGCCAGATCGGGCTGGTCCTCCCTCAACTGCCGCAGTTCCACGATCTCCCGCGGTTCGGGGCGCTGCGTTTTCGGCTTGTCCACGTTGGTTTGATTCTAATCTCAACCGAGGTGCGTCGCCCGTCGGACCGCCGAAAGCCCACTCTCGCTCACCGCCACGTGGCCCGTGCCGATCCCGAGGCTCGTTCGCCGATGGCTGCGTCAGATTACGGGGCGATCCCGCCTCGCGGGGCAGATCGTCGGACGTGGCGAGATCGTTCGCGTCGCTCTGATCTCAAAAAAAACGGGCGGCCCCGAGTGGGCCGCCCGTTCCTTCGTGTCTTCAGCTCCTTCGAGCCTTCGTTTCCTTCCTGTCCTTCTGCCTTAAAACGACCAGCGGAACCCGAATGTGACCTGCCGCGCCGCGTTCAGTGACCGCGGAGCGCCGTAGGGTACGACCACGCTGTTGCCGGTGGCGGGGTCGCTGAGCGTGAGGCTCGGGTAGCGGACCTGGGTGGTAATCACGGATCCGCTGTTGAACAGGTTCGAGATATCCGAGTAGACGCCGAAGCGGTTGCCCGCGACGTTGACCAGCTTCTCGAACCGCATGTCGACGGTGTGCAGAGCGTCGTTGCGATGCGTGCCCGGCGCCTCGAGATTGATGATCTGCGACGAGGTCCAGTTCAGACTCGAGCCAGAGAAGCGGGCCTGGCCGTTGTATGGCGTGCCGGATGTGAACAGGAAGTACGCGCTCGCCATCACGTCGATCTTCGGGATCTGGTACGACCCGAACGCCTTGAACTCGTGACGGACGTCGAAGGCGGTCGCGCCGTCGGTGTTGATGAGCGCGGTGTTCGGTGTTTCGTACTGGCCGCTCGAGATGCCGGCGGAGCTGCTGTTGTTGACCGTTCCGTCGGTTTTCGACAGCACGTAGGACACCTGCGCCTGCCAGTGGTCCCTGAGCGCCCGCTGCAATACGAACATCGCACCCCGATACGTGCGCGCGGCTTTCGGCGTCGTCACCGTCGACCCGTCGGCCAATTGGTAGGTCACGGTATCGATGTTCGAGATCGTGAATTGCGGGACAGACGTTCGGTTCGCCCACTTGTAGGTCGTGTAGGGCTGGCCGGTGATCCCGTTGGTGGACGTGAACGGCTGCCAGACGGCGTTGTCGAGCGTCGAGTTGATGAAGTTCTTCCAGTCGCGGAAGATCCCCGTCGCCGTGATCTTGAACGTCTGATTCAGGCGATGTTCGACGGCGAAGTTGAACTCGTCGACGCGCGGCTGCTTGAGGCCGTCCTTGTTGACGGCGTAGGTCCGCTGCGTGCTGTCGATCGGGGTGAGCGACGTGCCGTCGGGGCCGACTTCATACGTGAAGGTCGGCGTCAAGCCCGGCACGGCGCGGCTCCACGACGAGAACACCGCAGCTTCGTACATCTGGCCGTAGAAGGCCCGCAGCACGGAGTTGCCCTTGCCGGTCAGGTCGTAGGCAACGCCGAGGCGCGGCCCGAACGAGTGGGTGGAGTAGAGCTGCTGTCCCGTGGTGGCCGCTTCGCCGCGGATGCTGTCGAGACGCAGGCCGAGGTTGGCGGTCAGACGGCCGGTACGCCACTGATCCTGCGCGTAGTACGACTCCCGCTTGTTCTTACCTTGGAGGTCATACGAGTAGCCGTAGGCGAGGTAGGGGCCGCCGTAGTCGTAATAGTACGCACCCGTCGGGGCCGACGCCGTCGCTCCGGAGTAGATGAAACGATCGCGAATGGTGCTGCGCTCGATCTCGACGCCGAACTTGAAGGCGTGCTGGCCGGCGGCCTGCGCGTACTTCGAGAGCGACGCGTTGACCTGGTTGCGCGTGCGATCGTACTGCGCCGTGTAGCCCGCGCCGCCGGAATACGCGGCCGTGGCGCCGTCGAAGTGTTCCGGCGCCGGGCTGACGGGATTGAGGTCGTAGTACCCCCACCAGCCGGTGTACTTGGCCTCGAAGAACGTCGACGAGTTCACTACCTTGCGGTATTGGAGATTCCAGATGTACTCCGGCGAATCCTGGTCGATCGTCTGCGAGTGATTGGTGACGGCGTACCCGGGGATCAGGCCGGTGCGCCCCGTCTGGTTGTACTGGTCGTACTGAATCGACCCGACGAAGTTGTCGTTGGCCGTCGCCTGACTGGTCAGCTTGAAGTTGAAGCGGGGGCTGACCTCGGTCCGCACCGGCGGGTTGTACTGCTCGACGTTGTAGCGCTGTACGCTGCCGAAGTAGAACAGCTTGTCCTGCTTGATCGGCCCGCCCAGCTGCACGGTGTAGTCCTTCAGACTGAGGATTTTCACCGGCGTGGCCAGCGTCGAGTTCTTGTTGATGATGTCCTGCGAGACGTTGTTGCCGCCGAGGCTGTCGTTGGTCCAGCGGTATTCAGCAAGGCTCGCCAGACGGTTGCCGCCCGACTTGGTGATCGTGTTGACGATGGCGCCGGTGAAGCCGCCGTATTCCGCCGGCTGCCCGAGGCTGCCGACCTGCACGTCATCGATGATGTTGTAGTTGTAGAACGTCCAGGCCGTGCCGCCTTCCGGGTCGCGTGTGTCGACGCCGTCGAGCATCAGGGCGTTTCCAGACGAAGCCGAGCCGCCGAACGCAGCGGAGTTGTTGATGCCCGGCGCGTAGTTGAGGAGCGACACGGCCGGATTGGCGTGCGATATCGGCATGCTGAACAGGAGATCCTGCGAGATGCCCGTGTCGGTCTTCGACGTGGTCGTGTCGACCGAGAGTGAGTTGGCCACGACGTTGACGGTCTCCGAGCGGGCGCCCACCGCCATCGTGACGTTGACGGCCACTTCCTGACCGACGTTGACCTGCGCGGGCTCTTCCTTGCCGACGAACCCCTGGAGATCGGCCTTGACGAGGTACGGGCCGGGCTCGAGACCGAGGAACCGGTAATCACCCTGTGCGTCGGTGGTCTGCGTCTTCGCGCCTGTCTTGCCGGTCAGCGTGACGACCACACCCGGGAGAACGGCGCCCTGGGCGTCGACGACCTTTCCTTTCACCGAGCCGGTGAGCGACTGGGCGGAGGCGATACCCGCGCCGGCGGCCAGCGCGAGGACGAGAGCGAGCGTGGTGATGCGTTTGATCATCGCTGTCTGCCTCATGTCCTATTGACCCTGCCGGGCGACCGAGTGGATGCGGTCGTGCGAGGCGGAATAGATCGCGTAGCCGGTGCCGCCGGCGATAACCGCCAGGCAGGCAATGCCCGCGGGCGACCGGAAGAAGCCGGCGCTGTGCGGATCGCCGCTCCGCTGCGCGGGCGCCTGATCTTTCGCGCTGCGCGCGGCCGTCGTCTGGGTCGGCGTGGTCGCCAGTACGTCGCGCTTGGCGTGCGTGGCGATGGACGCCTTCAGCGGCTGCGCCGGGGCGGCCGTCGCGTGGTCGGCTGCCAGCAGCGGCAGCGGGACGAGCGTCACGGCAATGGCCAGCATTGCGGCCCTGCGGAAGCCGGCAGAGCTTCGGGTGCACCTGACTGTCACCAAAGTTCCTCCTTGGTTGTCCGTCCGCGGGACACACGAGACCCTTGGGCGGAATGCGCGCGCATGTGCACACGATATGCCATTTGCGCTGTGATAAGCCAATCCATAACGCACCATCCAGTCCTATCGTTCGCCCACAGTCCCGTCCCAAATCCAACATTGCGGATCCGAACTGTTGTTCGCCCCTACACGTTGACGCTTCGGCCCCGACGCGGCAACATTACGAGCGTGATCAGGACACGCCGGTGGGGCGTGATGTTCGTGGTGTCGGCGCTTGTCCTCGGCGGAGCGGCGGCTGCGCGGCTGTGGTGGCCCCGCGCGCAGAAGGCGGCGGGGAATGTCGATCTCGGGCCGCTGCCGCGCGGCGTCGACCGGCAGGCGCTCAACCTCGTCGTCATCACGCTCGATACGACCCGCGCCGACCGTCTGGGCGCCTACGGCTACAAGGACATTGAGACGCCGACGCTCGATCGGCTGGCGGCCGACGGGGTGCTGTTCGAGCAGGCCTCGACCGCGGCGCCGCTGACGCTGCCGTCGCATTCGAGCATCTTCACGAGTCTCTTTCCGCCCGAGCACGGCGTCCGCGACAACGGCGGCTTTTTCCTTGCGCCGTCGCACAAGACGCTCGCCACCGTGCTGAAGTCGCAGGGCTTTCAGACCGGCGCGGTTGTCGGCGCCTACGTGCTCGACGGCAAGTGGGGCCTGAACCAGGGCTTCGACACCTATGTCGATGACTTCGACCTGTCGAAGATGACGGGCGGCTTCGGCATCGGCGACGTCAAGCGCCCGGGCAACGAAGTGGTCGATCGCGCGCTGCCGTGGCTGGAGAAGGTCAAGGACCGGCGCTTCTTCGCGTGGCTGCACTTCTACGATGCGCACTCGCCGTATCTGTCGCCCGAGCCGTTCGCGTCGCGTTACCGCACGCATCCCTATAGCGGCGCGATCTCGTTCGCCGATTCGCAGGTGGCGCGCGTCATCGCCTTCCTCGATCAGCATCACCTGCTCGATCGAACGGTGATCGCGGTGGTCGGCGACCACGGCGAGGGGCTGAATCAGCACCAGGAGGGGACGCACGGCTTCTTCATCTACCAGAGCACGATGCGCGTGCCGTTCATCGTGCGCGCCCCGTTCGAGCGGACGCGCGGCCGCCGCGTCGCCGACCCCGTGCGCACGGTCGATCTGTTTCCGACGGTGCTCGATCTGCTCGGCGTGCCGGTGCCGAAGGGGATTGCCGGCGTGAGCCTGGCACCGCTGATGACCGGCGCCACGGCGCGCCTGGATCTGGAGGTGTACGCCGAAGCGCTGTACCCGCTGCACCACTACGGCTGGAGCGAGCTGCGGGCGTGGCGCGCCGGCCAGTACAAGGTGATCGACGCGCCCCGCCCGGAGCTGTACGACCTGGATCGCGATCCGGACGAGACCGCCAACCTCTACGACCAGAAGAAGAGCGTCGCCGATGTCATGATCGCGCGGCTGCGGTCGCAGGAGAACGACGACCCCTCGAAGCAGGCGGCGCAGGCGGCGCCCGAGGTCGATCCCGAAGCGCGCGCCCGCCTGGCGGCGCTCGGTTACGTCGGCTCGTTCGTCGCCACGGTGTCGGGCCCGTCCAGCCAGCGCGCCGATCCGAAGGACAAGATCGGGCTCTTCAATCTGATGACCGATTCGCGTGAGATCGCCAAGGACAAGGACTCCTTCGACACCGTGGTGTCGATGCTGACCAAGGTCGTCCACGACGATCCCGCCGTCATCGACGCGTGGTTCAATCTCGGCAACGCCCACTTCAAGGTGGGCCGCTTCGAAGACGCCATCAAATACTTTTCGAAGGCTCTCGAGCTCAAGCCGGACTACGACCTCGCGGTGATCAACATGGCGAACGCCTACCGCAAGCTGGGTCGCGACGACGCCGCGCTCGCCGGCTACGAGCGCTACCTGTCGATCGACCCGAAAAACGCGCAGGTCCGCTATCAGATCGGCGAAATCTATCTCGATCGTGGAGAGGACGCGAAGGCGGAAGCGAATTTCACCCAGGCGCTGGCGATCGATCCGCGAACGGCGTCGGCGCGCAACGCGCTCGGCGCCCTCGCCTTCCGGCACGGCGACAGCGCTGGCGCGGAACGCGAGATTCGCGCCGCGCTCGCGATGAAGCCGGACGTGCGGCTCGCGCACTACAATCTGGCGCTGATCGCCGAACAGCGGGGCGACGACACGACCGCGGAGGCGGAATATCGCCGCGAGATCGACGCGCATCCAGGCGCCTACAAGGCGTCGTTCAACCTGAGCCGCCTCTACGAGCGCCACGGCAACATCGGCGCGCAGATGGCCTCGCTCAAGACGGCGATCGACGGCAATCCGCAGTTCGCGGAAGGGTACCTGTTTCTGGCAAAGGCGTATGTCGACACGAACGACGATCCCGCCGAGGCGATCCGCCTGGCGCGCAAGGGCCTGGCACTGAAACCGGATCCGTCCGTGGCTCCGCTCGGCCACTTCGCCATCGCCGCCGCCCTGATGAAACAGGGACACGGCAGCGACGCCGCGCGCGAGCTGGCCGTGGGACGCGCGCTCGAATCCAGAGGTGCGAAATGAAAGGGAAGGACACGAAGGAGCCGAAAGAGGCGAAGGAACCGAAGGTGCGACGGTCGGCGGGTCGGGCGAAGGGGGAGGCTCCTCGAGGGCGGCAGGTCGCGCAGGGAGCGGAGGTGTCGGTCGCGGCGCCAGCGGGGGAGCAGCTCGACATTCTGTTCATCACGTCGGAGATGCGGCCGTTTGCGCGCACCGGCGGGCTTTCCGACGTCTCGAGTTCGCTGCCTGGGGCGCTGGCCAGGCTGGGGCATCGGGTGACGGTTGTGCTCCCCAGATACCGCGGCGCTCAGGTCGACGCGGCCGGCTGGTCGGCGGAGGTGCCGTTCGGGCTGCACGCCTACCCGGTGCGTTTCGTCGAGCAGCCGGTCGAGCCCGGCGTCGCGGCGGTGCTCATCGATGCGCCGGCGCTCTTCGATCGCGACGGACTCTATGGAGATGCGCGCGGCGAGTTCGGGGACAACGCGTTCCGGTTTGCGGTCCTCTGCCGCGGCGCGCTCGAGTATGCCCGTCTCAAGGGCACGCGGCCATCCGTCATCCACACCCATGACTGGCAGGCGGCGCTGGCGCCGGCCTACCTCCGAACGGTGCTCCGCGACGATCCGATCGTCGGCGGCGTCAAGACGGTGCTGACGATACACAACCTCGCGTTTCAGGGAGCCTTCGACTCGAAGGAGTTGACGTGGATCGGGCTCGGACGTGATCTCTATACCCCCGACGTCATGGAGTTCTGGGGACGCGCCAGCTCGCTCAAGGCGGGCATCGTCCTGAGCGACGTCATCACGACGGTCAGCCCGACCTACGCCCGCGAAATCCTGCGGCCGGAGCACGGGTTCGGGTTCGACGGCGTGCTTCGCTCCCGCGCCAGAGACCTGGTCGGGATCCTCAACGGCATCGATACCGACGTCTGGAATCCGGCGAGCGACGCGCATCTGGCGGCAACCTTCACGGCCGCCTCGCTCGCCGGGCGGCGGACGAACAAGCGTGCGGTGCTCGAAGCCGCCGGCCTTCCCATCGACGCCGCCGCCCTGGCACGCCCGCTCATCGGGATCGTGACGCGCCTGACGCAGCAGAAGGGCTGCGATCTCTACGCGGGCGCCGGCGAACGTCTCCTCGAGCCGGACGCCTCCTGGGTGATCCTAGGCAGCGGCGACGGTTGGTGCGAAGACTTCTGGAAGCGGCTGTCGGCCGCCAGGCCCGATCGCGTCGCGGCGCGCATCGGCTTCGACGACGGGCTGGCGCATCTCATCGAGGGGGGGGCCGACATCTTCCTGATGCCGTCGTGGTACGAGCCGTGTGGGCTCAATCAGATGTACAGCCAGCGCTACGGCACGCTGCCGATCGTCAGGGCGACGGGCGGACTCGAGGACACCGTGGTCGACGCGGACCGATCGCCCGATGGCGGCACCGGCTTCAAGTTCGAGGACTACACGCCGGAGGCGCTGCTCGAGGCGATCGCGCGTGCCGTCCGGGCGTTTGCGAACCCCAAGACCTGGAAGCATTTCCAGCGGAACGCGATGCGGCGGGATTTCTCCTGGGACGTTTCAGCCCGGGAGTATGTCAAAGTATATAGAGGTTATTGAATGGCATCCGAGAAGGTTCAGACGTTTACCGACGACAACTTCGACAACACGATCAACGCCGGCAAACCCGTGCTGGTCGATTTCTGGGCGGAGTGGTGCGGCCCTTGTAAGCGGCTGGCGCCGACTGTGGACGAGCTCGCTTCGGACTACGACGGTAAAGTGGTCGTCGGAAAGCTGAACGTGGACGACAACCCCAATACGGCGTCCAAGTTCAGCATCCGCGGCATCCCGACGCTGCTGCTGTTCAAGGGGGGCCAGGTCGTCGAGCAGGTCGTCGGTCTCGCCGACAAGGACTCGCTGAAGAAGGTCATCGACAAACACGTCGCATGAACGAGTCGCAGGGGCGCGGGGTGCGGAACGTCATCATCATCGGGTCTGGACCCGCAGGGCTTACTGCCGCGCTGTACACCGCCCGGGCGAATCTCAAGCCGCTCATCATCGAGGGGCTCGAGGCCGGCGGCCAGCTCATGTTGACGACACTCGTCGAGAACTTCCCCGGGCACCGCAACGGCATCATGGGCCCAGACCTGATGACCGAGATGCGCGCGCAGGCGGAGCACTTCGGCGCCGAGGTCATCCGCGGGCACGTCACCTCGGTCGATCTGCTGGCGCGCCCCTACACCGTCAAGACCTCGGACGCCGAATACAGCTGCCGCACGCTGATCATCGCGACGGGTGCATCGGCGCGGCTGCTCGGGCTGCCCTCTGAGCGCGCGCTCATCGGCCACGGCGTCTCGACCTGCGCGACCTGCGACGGCTATTTCTTTCGCGGCAAGCCGATCGCCGTCGTCGGCGGCGGCGACTCGGCGATGGAAGAAGCGATGTTCCTGACGCGCTTTGCCTCGAGCGTCACCGTCGTCCACCGCCGCGAGACGCTGCGCGCCTCGAAGATCATGCAGGACAAGGCGTTCGCCAACCCCAAGATCTCGTTCGAGTGGAACACCGAAATCGAAGAGATCAAGGACACCGGCAAGGGCGAGGTGACGGCGATGGCTCTGCGGAACAGCGTCACCGGCGAGCGAAAAGAGATCGCCGTCGACGGGGTGTTCGTCGCGATCGGCCACACACCGAACACGACGCTCTTCAGGAACCATCTCGACACCGACGCGAACGGCTACATCATCACGCGCTCCGGCACGCGGACGAGTGTTCCCGGGGTGTTCGCATGCGGCGACGTGCAGGATCACGTTTACCGCCAGGCGATCACCGCCGCCGGATCCGGCTGCATGGCCGCGATCGACGCGGAGAAATACCTCGAAGGCCTGCCCCAGCACATGGGTGAGACGGCGGTCAACGCCTAGCGGTACGACTGCTCAGTCGATCCAGCCGCCGCCCAGCACGTACTCGCCCTCGTAGAACACCACCGCCTGGCCTGGCGTGATCGCGCTCTGTGGCGTATCGAAGACGACACCGGCTCGATCGCCGTCGAGCGGCGTGATCGTGGCGACCGCCTCGGCATGGCGGTGGCGGATGCGCGCGTGCGCGCGGAGTGGCGCCCCCGGAATGTCGCCGCCGATCCAGTTCACGCGCGACGCGGTCAGCGTGGTCCGCTCGAGGTCCTCGCGCGGGCCGACGGTGACCGCGGCCGTCGCGGCGTCGATGCCGACGACGTAGAGCGGAATGCCGGCCGAGAGGCCGAGCCCCTTCCGCTGGCCGATCGTGAAACGGTGGATACCCTCGTGGCGGCCGAGTTCCCGCCCGTCGCGATCGCGGATCAGTCCAGGCGGCAGCGCGGCGCGTCCGGCCACGAAATCGGGATGCTCGCCTGGCGCGACGAAGCAGATCTCCTGGCTGTCCTTCTTGTCGGCAACCCGCAACCCGAGCTGGCGCGCCTGCTCGCGGACCTCCGCCTTGTCGAGGTGCCCGACGGGGAAGCGAGCGTGCGCGAGCTGAGCCTGCGACAGCGTGAACAGGAAATAGGACTGGTCCTTCTGCGTGTCGACGCCGCGCGCGAGCCGATAGCGCCCGGTCGGCTCGTCGAACTCAACCCGGGCGTAGTGGCCGGTGGCCACCGCCTCGGCGTCGAACCCCGCCGCGCGCTCGACGAGCGAGGCGAACTTCAGGTCGCCGTTGCAGTGGACGCACGGAATCGGCGTCCGTCCGGCCGCGTACTCGCGCACGAAGTCGGCCACCACGTGTTCCTCGAATCGACGCTCGAAGTTGACGATGTAGTGGGGGATGCCGATGGCAGCGGCGACGCGGCGCGCGTCGTACAAGTCGTCGAGCGTGCAGCAGCTGCCGAACGTAATGGCGTCGTGCGCCTGCGCGCCGTCTGCCTTGGGTGACTGATCATAGAGCTGCATCGACAGGCCGATGACGTCGTGGCCCTCCCTGGCCAGCAGCGCCGCGGCGACCGACGAATCCACTCCACCCGACATTGCGACTACGATGCGCATCGCCAATTCCCCCGTGGCACCGCTATCGCCGGACCAGCGAGCGAAGCTTCTCCACGATGGCCGGGAGCTTCGCGAGGAGCGCGTCGACCTGCGTCTCGTCGTTACCGAGCCCGAGGCTGAAGCGGATGGAGTTCTGCGTGCGGTGCGCCGGCAGGCCCATTGCGCGCAGCACGTGCGACGGCTCCAGCGTGCCGGACGAACAGGCCGATCCGGTCGAGACGGCGAACCCTTCGAGGTCGAGCGCGATGAGCAGCGATTCCGCTTCGACGCCGTCGAAGCTGATGTTCGTGGTATTCGGGACGCGCGGCGCCGGCGCGCCGTTGAGCGCGGTGGCGGCGACGCGATCGAGGATCCCGCGCTCGAGTCGATCGCGGAGCGCGCCGAGGCGCGGTGCCTCGGTAGGCAGCTTGACGCGCGCCAACCCCGCCGCGACGCCCATACCGGCGATGCCTGGGACGTTCTCCGTGCCGCCGCGGCGGTTCCGCTCGTGCTTACCACCGGTCATCGTCGATACCAACCGCGTGCCGCGGCGGATCCAGAGCGCGCCGGCTCCCTTGGGGCCGTTGAACTTGTGCGCCGAGAGCGTCAGCAGATCGATGCCGAGCGTCTTGACGTTGACGGGAAGCTTGCCCGCCGTCTGCACGGCGTCGGTGTGGAAGAGCGCGCCATGCTCGTGGGCGACAGCAGCCAGATCGGCGATCGGCTGCACGGTGCCGATCTCGTTGTTGGCGTGCATCACCGAGACCACCGCGGTGGCTGGCGTCATCGCGGCAGCGAGCGCGCCCGGCGAGACGATGCCGGTGGCGCCAACCGGCAGAATGGTTGAAGTCCACCCGCGCTTGACGAGCGCCTTGACAGTGTTGAGCACGGCCTCGTGCTCGATGCCCGAGGTCACGATGTGGCGACGTCCGCTGGGCTCGAGCGCCTCGGCGGCACCTCGCAGCGCGAGGTTGTCCGACTCGGTGCCACCGCTGGTGAACACAATCTCGCCGGGCTCGCCGCCTATGAGCGCCGCCACCGACGAGCGCGCCTCATCGAGCAGCGCCTTGGCGCGCTGGCCGAAATGGTGCACGCTCGAGGGGTTGCCGAACTCGCCTGCGAGCGCGCGCACCACGACCTCGACAGTTTCTGGGGCCGGCGGCGTAGTGGCGTTATGATCGAAGTAGGCCCTCATGCTCCCACATTTCCAAATTGTAGCATTCCGCCCTAACTCGCAGCAGTAAAAGGACTAGACAGGGCCCGAGAGCGATGTCTATACTGACCGGAATTGTTGCCAGACCGAAACTGAGACACCCTGCGAGGTTAACTCGGGACAGGTGGAGAGTGCGTTATGTGGAAACGGGATGATTCGGTGAAGCCAGCGCCGCCTGGCGGGAGTGGCCCGACTCCAGCGGGAGCGCAGAGCCCCCAGCCAATCCAGACAACCAACCCCGCGCCGGCGACGGAGCGGTCGAGCGAAGGGATTCGCGGAATGGAGAAGGGTCCCGTGAATATCGGCAAGTCCGTCGTCATCAAAGGGGAACTCACCGGCAGCGAAGATCTGACCATCGAAGGACACGTCGAAGGGAAGATCGAGCTGCGCCAGAACGTCCTGACCATCGGCCCCAACGGGAAGATCAAGGCGCAGGTGTTTGCCAAGTCAGTCATCATCCTAGGCGAGGTCACCGGCAACGTGACGGCGTCCGAGAAAGTCGACCTTCGCGACAACGGCTCGATCGACGGCGACATCGCAGCGCCGCGCGTCGCCATCGCGGAGGGCGCGCATTTCCGCGGCAGCATCGACATGCAGCGCAGCGGCGGCAGCGGCGGCGGCAGCAAGTCGACAGAAGGCAAGTCGACCGAAGGCAAGCCGGCAGCCGGCACCAGCGCGCCGGCACAGTCGGCGTCGCAGCCCGCGCCGGCAGCGGCAGGTTCGCGCTAGACGGGTTTTTCGGGTTCTCCAGGTTCCTCGGGGTTCTTCGGGTGCGCCCCGAAGAACCCGGATAGCCCGTCTTTATTCCCCGTGTCGATTTCCGATCTCCTCAAGTTCGGCGCCAAGCGCCCGAACACCTCCGCCGGCGGCGGAGTTGGGGACGCCCCTGCGCCGAAAGGCCCCGATCCGGTGGTCGCCTCCAAGGCACTCCCGAAGTTCGTCGGCGCGCTGGCCAATCGCGACGCGCCAGTGCTCGTGGACTTCGGGCCGGTGATCGGCACCAACGTCGGCTACTTCGGCGAACATCTCGGCTGCAAGCTGTTCATCGAGGACCTGGCGACCGAGATCGACAGGCACATGCGCGCCGGCACGCGCGACGTCCTTGCGGCCTCACTGGTGGCGCGCTTCACGCAGGCCGACGGCAGCGTCGACGGCGTGCTCTGCTGGGACATCTTCGACTTCCTCGAGGTGCCAGCGGCAAAGCTGGTGGCGCAGCAGGTCGTCCGCGTTCTCCGCCCTGGCGGCGCGCTCATGGGGTTCTTCTGCACCAAGGCCGTCGAGCGCGCGCCGTTCACGAAGTTCGAGATCGTCGAGGAATCGCAGTCGCTGCGGCACCGTCACCACACGGGCACCGGCGGTCCCAAGTTCGTGCTGCAGAATCGCGACATCATCAAGATGTTCGACGGACTCAACGTCTCGGAGTCGTTTCTCCTCAAGAGCAACACGCGCGAAATCCTGTTCAGGAAGCGAGCGTGACGTGCGTCCTGTCATCGCGATCCTGACCGACTTCGGTACGGTCGATCACTACGCGGGGACGATGAAGGGGGTGATGCTCGGCATCTGCCCCGACGCGACGCTCGTCGACGTCACGCACGACATTCCCGCGCACGACGTGCTCACCGGCGCGCTGGAGCTGGCGGCCGCCTACAAGTACTTTCCGGTCGGGACGATTTTCGTGGCGGTGGTCGACCCCGGCGTCGGCTCGTCGCGGCGCGGCATCGCCGTCGATACCGGCGACTACCGGTTCGTCGCGCCCGACAACGGCGTGCTGACGCAGGTGCTCCGTGAGATCCCCGCCAAGAAGGTCGTCGAGCTGACCGAACGCCGCTACGCGCGTCCGACGGTGAGCCGCACGTTCGAGGGGCGCGACCGATTCGCGCCCGCGGCGGCCTGGCTGGCGAAGGGCACCCAGTTGCCGGCGCTCGGACGTCAGGTCGCGGATGTGCACAAGATCGACATCCCGCAGCCGGACTCGACCGCCGATCGGGTCCTCGGCGTCGTCGTGCGCGTCGACCGGTTTGGCAACCTGGTCACCAACATCGATCGAAAATCCGTCGAGCGGCTGGGCATCGGCGGCGCGATCGCGATCGACGCCGACGGTCAGCGCATCGAACGTCTCGTCGCCACCTACGCGGAGCTGCCCGGCGACGGCGTCGGCGCGCTGTTCGGGAGTACCGACCACCTCGAACTCGCGGCGCCGTCCTCGAGCGCCGCCGGCCGCCTCTCGCTGGGCCGCGGCGCGACGGTGACGGTTTCGCGGCAGGGGTAACGAGACCGACCTGGTTGGCGCTTGGCAGTTTGCGGCGCCGCGGTAGAATGCCTCGCCTATGCTCGATTTCGATCTCACCGAAGAACAGCGGCTGCTCGAACAATCGGTCCGCGAGTGGGGCGCGCGAGAGATTGCGCCCCGGATCAAGGATCTGGATCGCGAGCACCGCTTCGATCCCCGCATCTTTCCGCAGATGGCGGAGTTGGGACTCCTGGGCGCGTCGGTGCCGGCACAGTACGGCGGCGCCGGGATGGACTACGTCAGCCTCGGCATCATCAGCGAGGAGCTCGAGTACGTCGACACGTCGCTGCGGGTGATCATGTCGGTGCACGCCGGGCTCAACTGCCTGACGCTGCTGACCTGGGGCAGCGAGGCGCAGAAGCAGCAGTATCTCGTCCCGCAGGCGCAGGGGACGAAGATCGCGACCTACGGGCTGACCGAGCCGGCCGCTGGCAGCGATGTCCGCGGCATGCAGTCCGTCGCGGTGAAGAGAGGGGACCGCTACCTCCTCAGCGGCGAGAAGATGTGGATTTCGCTCGCCGACGTGGCCGACAACTTCCTCGTCTTCGCCTGGACCGATCTGTCGAAGAAGAAGCAGAAGGACCCCTCGGGCATCAGCGCGTTCATCGTCGAGCGCGGCTTCGCGGGGTTCTCGAGCGGGACGCTCAAGGAGAAGTGGGGCATCCTGGCCGGCAACACCGGCTACTTCAAGATGGACGAGGTGGAAGTGCCGGCCGAGAACCTCGTCGGACGGGAAGGCGAGGGCTTCAAGATCGCGATGTTCGCGCTCGACCAGGGGCGCTATACCGTGGCCGCCGGCGCGACCGGCCTGATCCGCGCCTGCCGTGACGCCAGCGTGAAGTACGCGAAGCAGCGCCAGACGTTCGGGGTCGAGATCGGGCAGCACCAGCTGGTCAAGGAAATGATCGCGCACATGGAGAGCGACTATCAGGCGGCGCGGCTGCTGTGGTTGCGCTCCGGCGTCCTCAAGAACACCGGTCGCCGCAATACGCGAGAAACCGGTCTCGCCAAATGGTTCGCGACCGTGGCGTCCGAGCGCGCGGCCGGCGACTGCGTGCAGGTGCACGGCGCCAACGGCTACTCCGACGAGTACCCGGCCGGCCGCTTCTATCGCAACTGCAAAGGGGCCGTCATCTACGAGGGCACGCGCGAAATCCACAAGATCATGCAGGCCGACTACCTGCTCGGCTACCGCGTCGACAAGCCGACGCGCTGCGAGCTGCCGCCGTACCAGGGTTAGACGCCGGGTCTGAGGGTCCGGCCTACGGGTGGATGGTGAACCGTGAACTCTGATTTGTCGCTCGATTTTCTGCGTGTCGTGGAGCAGGCGGCGCTGGCCTGCGCGCACACGATGGGGCAGGGCGACAACCACAAGTCAGATCAGGCGGCCGTCGCGGCGATGCGCGAGGCCCTCGACACCGTGCCGATCGACGGCACCATCGTGATTGGAGAAGGGGAGCGCGACCGCGCGCCGATGCTCTACATCGGCGAGCGGGTCGGCATGGGAGCGAAGGGAAAGTTTCCCTGGGGGATGCTGCCGACGGTCGACATCGCCGTCGATCCGCTCGAGGGGACGAATCTCTGCGCGACCGGCGCGCCCAACGCCATTGCGGTGCTGGCTGCCTCGAGCAAGGGAGGGTTGTTGCACGCGCCCGACCTCTACATGGAGAAGCTCGTGGTCGGCGCGACCGCGCAGCAGGCGGTCAGCCTCGACGCTCCGGTCGACGAGAACCTGAAGGCGATCGCCGGTTGCCTCGATCGCGATGTCGAGGATCTGGTCGTCGTCGTGCTCGACCGGCCTCGGCACCAGAAGCTGATCGAGGAGATCCGCGCGACCGGCGCCCGGATTCGCTTGATCGGGGACGGCGATCTGTCGGCCGGCATCGCTGCCGCGGTCGTCGGCACCGGCGTGCATGCCGTCATGGGCACCGGGGGGGCGCCGGAAGGCGTGCTGACGGCGGCGGCGATGCGCTGCCTCAACGGCGAGATTTTCGGGCGACTCGTGGTGCGCACCGCCGAGGACGAGCAGCGCTGCCGCGCGATGGGCGCCGAGCCCGGCCGAATCTACACGTCGAAGGAGCTGGCCTCGGGCGAGGGGATCATCTTCGCCGCGACCGGCGTGACCGACGGGACCCTGATGCGCGGCGTCCGCTTCTTCGGCGACGGCACCCGCACCAGCTCGATCGTCATGCAGAGCGATCCCGCCCGCATCCGCTTCATCGACACGATTCACGTGGATCGGAATCGGACGGCGCGCATTCGATTCTGATGTCATCGGAGCTCCTCTGCCCCTCGGACTCCCCAATCACAGTGCTCGTTCGCTGCCTTGCCTCGCGCCGATCGGCGTCCTGCGATAGCGTGTAGCGCGTGTCTTCGCAGGGCCGTAATCTGTTCGCCGTTACGGCCGCCAGCTTCATCGGCTTCATGGGCTTCACGCTGGTGATGCCGTTCCTGCCGCTCTACTTCAGCGAGCTCGGCGTCTCCGACGTGGGCCGCCTGGCGATGTGGTCGGGACTGAGCCTTGGCGTCACGCCGGCGCTCACGGCGATGCTCTCGCCGGCCTGGGGACGGCTGGCCGATCGCTTCGGGCGCAAGATCATGGTCGAGCGTTCGCTCGGCAGCTTCGTGGTCGTGATGTCGGCGATGGCGTTCGTGACCCGGCCCTGGCACGTATTTGCCCTGCGCGCGTTTCAGGGATTGTTCGCCGGCTACGGTGCGCTCACGCTCACCATGGCGGCCGACTCGGCGCCGGAAGGGCGGATGGCGCAGGCGATCGGCACCGTGCAGACGGCCCAGCGGCTCGGGCCGGCGCTCGGTCCGGTGTTTGGCGGGACGATTGCGGCACTCGTCGGGCTGCGGCGCGCGTTTTTCGTCACCGCCGCGTTCTATCTGATCGCGTTCATCCTGGTGCTAGTCATGTACGACGAGCGCGGCGTCAGGACGCATGGCGATGAGCGGAAGGACTCGGATCCGCCCGTCACCTTCAGGAACGTACTGGCCTTCGAGAACTTCCTGCTCATGGCGGTGGTGATATTCGGATTCCAGTTCGTCGATCGCAGCTTCGGGCCGGTGCTGCCGCTGTTCGTCGCGGAGCTCGGCACGCCGGAGACCCAGGTGGCGTTCGTCTCCGGATTGCTGTTCTCGATCGCGGCGGGCGCCGGCGCGCTCGGTCATCACTGGTGCGCGCGGCTGCTGCAGCGGCGGCGTGCCGGCGAGATCGTCGCTGCCGCATCAGCGGCCGCCGGCCTGGGCGCGGCGTTCTACGCGGCGGCGCGCGGTACCGGCTGGCTGTTTCTCGCGACGCCGTTCTTCGGGCTGGCGATCGGCATCGGCACTACCGCGTCGTACACCGCCGCCGCGGCGGTCATCCCGGCCAACGTCCGCGGCACCGGATTCGGCCTGCTGACGACGGCGTCGCTCATCGGGCTCGCGGTCAGCCCGGTCGTCTGCGGCCTGCTCGCCGCCTCGTCACGGCGGGCCGTGTTCGGGCTCGACGTCGTGTGCCTCGCCGTCCTGGCGATCGTCGTGCACCGTTTCGGCGGCGAGAGCGAGCGCTCCGCCGCGACCCCGACCGACGAACCCGTGTCCGAGAACCTGTGATCACAATCGTTCAGGTTCGGCCCGATTCACCGGACGCGCTCGCCATCGCTGCGGCGGGGGAGCTGATTCGACGCGGGCAGGTGGTGGCGTATCCGACCGACACGCTGTACGGGCTCGCCGTCGATCCGCGCAACCCTGAGGCGGTCAGGCGACTGTATGCGTTGAAAGGGCGCGCCGAGTCGTCGGCGCTGTCGATGATCGCGGCCGACGTTGCCCAGGTGCGAGAAGCAGCCGAGATGTCGGCCGACGCGGTCCGCCTGGCCCTGCGCTGGTGGCCGGGGCCGCTCACCATCGTCCTGCACGCGAAGGGAAACCTCGCGCCGAACGCGCTGGCGGGCGGGACGACGGTCGGCGTCCGCGTGCCGTCTCATCCCGTCGCCACGGCGCTGGCCCGCGCGGTCGGGTTCGCGATCACGGCGACCAGCGCGAATCGGTCCGGCGAACCCGCCGCGGTCTCGGCTGACGAGGTGGCCCGCGCGCTGCCAGAGCTCGACGCGATTGTCGACGCCGGCGCGGTGCGCGGCGGTGCGCCGTCCACGCTCGTCGACGCGTCGCGCGCGCCGGTGCGGCTGCTCCGCGACGGCGCGATTGCGTGGAGCAAAGTGCTAGAATCGCTGCAGTGACGCCGCCACGCTTGCGAGTTGCGCGGATCAGCCGTCGATGACATCCCTACGGGAACGCGCTGCACTCGTCGGTCTCTTCACCGAATCTCCCCGACAGTTCGATCCGGACCACGCGCTCGACGAACTCGCGGGGCTTGCCGCCGCGGCCGGTGCCGAGGTGGTGCTGCGGGTGCAGCAGGAGCGCGCCAGACCCGATTCCGCTACGTTCCTGGGCAGCGGCAAGGTGCAGACACTGGCGCGGGCGTGCGAGGAAACGCGCGTCGATGTCGTGATCTTCGACAACGAACTGTCGCCGGCGCAGTTGCGCAATCTCGAGAAGGCGCTCGACCGTGCGGTGGTCGATCGCACGCAGCTCATCCTCGACATCTTCGCGAGCCGCGCCCGGACGCGCGAGGGGAAGCTGCAGGTCGAGCTGGCGCAGTTGAAGTACGCCATGCCTCGGCTCGTCGGTTCGGCGGCGGCGCTGTCGCGCCTCGGTGGCGGCATCGGCACACGCGGACCCGGCGAAACCAAGCTGGAAACCGACCGCCGCCGCATCCGGCATCGCATCAGCGTGCTGGGCAAGGACATCGACGCGGTGCGGCGCCGCCGCTCGCAGCTGCGCGAGCGCCGGCACAAGTCGGCGGTGCCGACCGTCGCGCTGGTCGGCTACACCAACGCCGGCAAGACGACGCTGTTCAACGCGCTCACCGGCGACACCGCGGTTGCATCGAACGCGCTGTTCGTCACGCTCGATCCGCTGGTGCGCCGCGTCAAGCTGCCCGATCGCCGCGAACTGCTCGTCTCCGATACGGTCGGCTTCATCGATCGGCTGCCGCACTCGCTGGTCGCGGCCTTCCGCGCGACGCTCGAAGAGGTCGCCGCCGCCGATCTGCTGCTGCACGTCATCGACGGCTCCGCGCCGGATCGCGACCGCCACATCGCGGCGGTCCACGCCGTGCTGTCCGAGGTCGGAGCGGATCGCGTGCCGTCGATCGAGGTGTTCAACAAGTCCGATCGCCTCGATGCGGCCGAGCGCGCCCGTCTCGCGGCGATCCATCCGCACGGATTGTGTGTGTCGGCGCTCACCGGCGAAGGGCGCGATGACGTGATCGGCGCGATGGAGACGAAGCTCGGACTCGACACCGCCACGATCACGTTCGAGTTCAACCCCCATGACGCGGCCGATCGTGCTCAGATCGCCGAGCTCTACCGGCTCGGGCAGGTGCGGCGCCACGTCGCGACCGACGACAGCGTCACCATCGAGGCGGTGCTGCCGCGCCGCCTGGCCGATCGCTTCCACAATAATGGAGCCGCCGCGCATGCGTAGGCGGGATGCCGCCATCGCACGCGGTTTCCGGCCGAGCCTGTGGCTGGTCGCGTTCGCCATGGCGATCGTCGGATCGGCGTGCGGCGGCAAGCCGACCGTGGCGCCGGCCGCGACGGTCGGCGCGGTGCGGTTCCCCGACTTCATCTTCCCGGCGGCGCCTGCAAGCGCCGGCAGTGAGGACCTTGCGACTCGCCAGGCGTCGGCCTGGCAGATCCTGCAGTCGGGAGATGCGCGCGCCGCCGACCGGGAGTTCGCCGCCGTGTTGAAGGCCGCGCCCGCGTTCTATCCCGCGGCGGCCGGGCAGGGCTATGCGGCGCTGGCACGAAAGGACAACGCCGCCGCGCTCGCGCACTTCGACAAGGCGCTGGCGGCCAATACGACGTACGCACCGGCACTGGCGGGGAAGGGAGACGCGCTGGCGGCCTCGGGCCGGACCGACGCGGCCGTCGCGGCGTATGAAGCCGCTCTTGCGGCCGACACCAGCCTCACGCCGCTGCGCGCGCGCGTCGACGCGCTGAAGTTCAGGAACGCGCAGGAGATCGTCACCAACGCCCGCAAGGCGGCCGACGCCGGCCGTGTCGACGAGGCGCGGAGTCTCTATGCGAACGCGATCGCCGCGTCGCCCGAGAGCGCCTTCCTGCACCGCGAACTCGCCGACGTCGAGCGGCGCGCCGGCAACGCCGACGCCGCGGTCGCCCAGGCGCAGCAGGCGGCCAGGCTCGATCCCGCCGACACACGCGCGCTGATGCTCATCGCTGAGATCCAGGAAGCGGGACAGCAGTGGGCGAAGGCGGCCGACGCCTACGCCGCGGTGAACGCGCTCGAGCCGTCTGAGGCGGTGGCGGCGAAGACCGATCAGATGCGGCAGAACGCCGCGCTCGAAGCGATGCCGGAGGAGTATCGCGGCATCCACGCCTCGCCGACCGTTACCCGCGCGCAGCTCGCGGCGCTGCTCGGCGTCCATCTCGAGAGCCTGCTTCGCGGGGCTCGTGCCTCGAACGCGGTCGTCACCACCGACACCCGGACGAACTGGGCCGCGCCATGGATCATGGCGGTCACGCGCGCCGGCGTCATGGACGCGTTCCCGAACCATACCTTCCAGCCCGGTGCGACGCTGCGTCGGAGCGACCTGGCGAGCGCCGCCAGCCGGGTCCTGACCCTCATCGCGCGCGACAACCCGAAACTGGCGGCGCAGTGGCGCGATCCACGGCCGCGCTTTTCGGATCTGTCTCCAGGGAACCTGAGCTATCCGGCGGCGGCGCGCTCCGTGTCGGCGGGCGTCATGGCCTCGCTCGACGGGGAGACGTTCCAGCTGGCGCGGCCGGTCACCGGCGTCGAAGCGCTCGACGTCGTCACCAAGCTCGAGGCACTCGCCAGGCGGTAGGATGAGCGTCGGCCCCATCTTCACCGCTGCGAACCTGCTGACCGGGCTCCGGGTGCTCCTGATCCCGTTCTTCGCCATCCTGGTGATCTACGGGTATCGCGGCTGGGGGCTGGTCGTGTTTCTGGCCGCGGGTCTGACCGACCTCTTCGACGGGTTCATCGCGCGGGCGACCGGGGAGAAGACCACGCTCGGCGCGTGGCTCGATCCGATGGCCGACAAGCTGCTCCTGCTCACGATGTTCGTGATCCTGACCGTGCCCGGGCTCGGCGATCCCAATCGCCTGCCGCTCTGGTTCACGGTGCTGGTCATCACCCGTGACGTGGCGATCGTCGCCACCGTCGCGGTGGTGAACCTGGCCATCGGGCCGCGCACCTTCCGGCCGTCGATCTACGGGAAGATCGCCACCGCCCTCTACCTGATCACGGGGGTCGCCGCCCTCTATTTCAACTACCTGGGACGCGCGTCCGGGCTCGTCGACGCGCTGATTTACGCCGCGATCGTCATCACCTTCATCTCTGCCGGCCACTATGCCTACCGCGTGGCCCGCATGTCGAATTGACCGCTGGCGCCCGGTGAGCCCGGGCGGGGCGGACCCGCCCGACGGCGGCACCCGCTGCGCCCGCTAAAGTTGCGCCGCCTGGATGGCGATAAGAGCTACGGACGGCTGTCTTCAGCGTCCGCCGTATCGACCCCGAATCCTCCGGAGTTCCCCCATGCTGGACGCGTTCAAGAAGAACGGCACGGCCCGTCAGCAGCAGGCCGACGAGCTGCAGGCGCTCATCTCCGCATCGAAAGAAGAGCGCGCCGCGCTCAGCACCATGCTGACGCAGATCCAGATGCAGAGCGCGAAGCTCGCCACGGCCGGCAAGACGCTGCAGGAGGTTGACGAGAAGGCCGGCTGGGTGCATGCGCGGATCGACGAGGTGGTCGACCGCCTCGACAAGGCGGGCCGGCGCGTGTCAGAGCTCGACGCCATCGACCAGCGCATCCAGGGCCTCGCCGACGCGGTCGGCCAGGCCGAGAAGGAGGCGGGCCGGCTTACCGCCGCCGACGGCGCGCTGCAGCAGCAGCGGCAGGCGCTGGAGCGGCTCGCGTCACAGGCCGCGGACACCCGCGCCAGCCTCGACGCGCTCGACGAGCAGCGGATGGCGCTCGAAACCCTGCGCGAACATCTGCGCGGCGCTCAGTCGGAAATCACAGCGTCCACCGGCCGCGCCGACAGCCTGAAGAGCCAGGTCGATCAGCTGCACGGCGTGTCGTCGGAGCTCGCCGCCGACTACGCCCGGCTGCACGACATGTCGCGCGCCACCCGCGAAGAGACCTCCGCGACCGTCGAGATGGTCCAGGAAGTCGAGACGCGCCTCGCGGGACTGTCTCATCTCCAGGAGATGAGCCGGACCCTCGAGGAGCGGACGGCCGCCCTCAACGCGCTGTCCGAGCATGTCGGACAGAAGGTGAAGGCGCTCGAGAACCAGAAACACACTGTCGAGCGCGCCGTCGTCGAGGCCAATCGCCTCAACGAGATGGTGTGGGCCATGGAGGTGCAGGTCGGAAAACTCAACGAAGGGGCGCAGCAGGCGGCGCGGACCGAGGAGACGATCGACCGGATCGAGAAGCTCGCCCTCGCGGCGGGGACTCAACTCGACGCGGGACTGAAGGCGCAGGACGCCTTCGCCGCCGAGTTGTCGCGGCTCGAACGCGACCGCGCGGCGCTCGCCGGCTTCGTGCGCGCCCACAGCGATACCCTGACGATCGGCCGCAAGGAACTGGAAGCGTTCGATCAGCGCGTCAAGGCGTTGACGGTCGTGGTGGGTGAGGCGGAGAAGAACATGGAGGCCCTGGCCGCGCGCGATCGGCAGGCGGCGGCGACGGCACAGCGGCTCGACCAGTTGAACAAGCAGGCGCAGGCGCTCGCGGCGGGCGTGGCCGGCCTGCAGGCGAAACAGCCCGAGGTCGAGGCGCTGCAGCAGTCGCTGGCGCAGGTGGAGGATCTCGCGCGGCGCACCACCCGCCAGCACGAGGCGCTCGAACAGGGCCGCAAGGGCCTGGACGCCCTGAACGGACAGATCGAGGAGGTCTACCGGTCGCACGCGGCCGCGACGCAGCTCTGCGACCGCCTTGCCGCCGACCGCGCGGCGCTCGAGCGGTTCATCGAGCGCACCACCGCCTTCAGCGCCGGGCTGCCCGAGCTCGACGCCCGCGTGGAAGCGCTCGACGTCAAGGTGTCGGGCGTCGATGGGCGCGTGCAGGATGCCGCCAGCCTGGCGGCGATGGCGGGCAACCTCGAGCAGCAGGTGTCCCGCATGGCGACGCAGCAGCAGTTCGTGGAGCAGGTGGAGACGCGTCTCAACGAGCTTCACGTCCTCGCCGGCGATGTGGATCGAAAGCTTCAGGGGCAGATCGCCCGGCAGGCCGAGGTCGAGGCCCTGAGGGGCCGGATCGACGGCGTGGCCCTGGACGCGATGGACGCGCGGCAGAGAATCGAAAGCGTGGCGGCACTGGAGACTCAATTGCTGCCGCTGACGAAACGGGTATCGTCGCTTGCGGCGGAGATCGAAGCCGTGCAGGCGCGAGTGGCGGCCGCCCGGCAGGACGAGGCGGCGCTCGCCGAGCAGGAGACGCGTCTGGCCGCGCTGCTCGAAGCGAACCGTGCCTGCGCCGCCGACGCGGCAGAGCGGCAGATCCTCTTACAGGCGCTCACCGCGGATCTCGGCCGCGCGACGAGCAGCCGGGACGAACTCCTGCAACAGCTCGCGCAGGTGCAGAATCGCCAGCGAGAGGTCGGCGCTCAGGTCACGGCGGGCGACGATCACCTGAACCGGCTCGAAACGGCGATTGGAACGCTGGAGCAGCGGCGCACGCAGATCGCCTCGATCGAGACCGGCGTGCAGGCGCTCGAGACCCGGACCGGCGACGTGACCCGGCTCGCCGACGCGATCGAGGCCAGAATCTCCGCGCTGACGAAGCGGGAGGCGGCCGTCGAATCACTCGAGAAGGCCGTCGCCGGGGTGCACGACGTCAGCGCCCGCAGCCGGGCCGATCTCGAGTACGTCGAGGCACACCGCCACGAGCTGGCCGAGCTGCGCGAGACGCTGCACGGCGTGCTGGCGTCCGCCGCCGAGACCGAGTCGCGGCTCGCGCAGATCGAGGCGCGCAAGAAGCTCGTCGACGAGGTGCAAATCAAGACCAGCGCCATCACCCACATGCTGGAAGACGTACGCCTCAACGTCGAGACGCTCGGCGAGCAGAAGGCCGTCGTGGAGCACGTCATCGAGACCGCCGGCCGTCTGACCGAGCGCACGCAGGAAGCCCAGAAGATACTGAAGTCGCTGCAGGCCGAGCGCGAGCTGGCCGAGCGAATCGAGCGCAGCATCAAGCAGCTGCGCAAGGCCGCCCCGTCCAGCGAGAAGGCCCGCTCGACCTAGTCGAGATACCGGCCGACAACGCCCTGCCCTATGAGGTGATCGTGCCAGGCGAACTGCGTCCGGCACGGTGGGTCAGGCAGGTCGTCGCGATCGCGATCGTGTCGGCGCCGCCGCCCCGTTAGCCCGCTATCCTTGATGTTCGGGGTGCGTGCAGCCTTCGAACTCCGCCAGCACCATCCGGCCGTCGTCTCCCAGTTCCTGGCGCAGGCCGATCTCCGTCGAGTAGTAGCCGCTGATCGTCATGCCCTTGAGCGCGTGAAAGAAATCGGCGCCGGGTCGATCCGCGTCCGCGACGGGTCCATCGTCATCGATGCGCGTCAGCAGCGCCGCCTGCTGCGCCGCCGCCGACGTCGCGAAGTCGGTGCCGAACTCCGCCCGGCTGTGATCGGTGAGCCAGGCCAGGCCGTCCAGAAACGCGCGTCGCTGGGCCTCGCCGGCGTCGGCGAGCGCGTGATCGATGAACCGGTTGACGAGCGCGCCTTTCGCGCCCGGGGTCCCGGTCGCGGGAATGATCGCCTCGGTCAGTGCCACGACCTGGTCGTTCTGCGCGGCGGTCAGGATCGCCGGGGCCCAGTCCTGCTCCGCGAGGAGGTGAATCCATAGACGCGAGCTGGCGAGCGCGACGGCGCTCGCGGTCAGGGTGCGCAGCGCGTCGCGGCGTCTCACAGCGTCCCCTTCTTCAGTTCGGCGGCGAGATGGTCGGTCGCGCGCCAGGCCAGCGCCAGAATCGTCAGCGTGGGGTTTTTCTCGGTTGCGGTCGGGAACGCCGAGCCGTCGACCACGTAGACGTTGCGGACTTCGTGCATGCGGTTGAACGCGGTGAGCGCCGAGCGCTTTGGATCGTCGCCCATCCGGCAGGTTCCGTGCTCGTGGATCGCGGTGCCGTTGCCGTCGAGATCGCCGCGGTTGTAGTTGACGAAGACGCCGCCGGCGGCCTTGACGATCTCCTCGACCGTGTCGGCCATGTGCTCGGTCATCTTTCGTTCGTTCTCGCGGACGCGGTAGTCGATCCGAATGGTCGGCACACCGAAGCGATCCAGCTTCGCCGCATCGACCGTGATGCGGTTGTCGGCATAAGGGAGCACCTCGCCATAGGGATGGATCTCGAACCAGGCGGGGTGCCGCCGCTTGATCTCCTGCTTGAGGCCGATCCCGAAGCCGGGGATCTTCTCCGAGCCGCCGTGTGCACCGCCGCTGCTCGCGCCGGTGTTCCACATCTGGGCGCCGAAGCCGCGAAGGTAGTCGCGCGTGTGACCGGGCCGGTGGTTGAAGCGCGGCATGTAGAGGTGCTCGCCGCCGATGCCGCGATCGTTCCTGGTTGGTCCGCCGGCGAGCGCCGGCAGATAGCCGTTGGCATGGAAGCGGATCTGCTCGCACAGGTAGCGGCCGATCACGTCGGATCCGTTGCCGAGGCCGTTGGGATGGGTCCTGGACGTCGAATTGAGCAGGATGCGCGTGGAATCGACGCAGCTGGCGCCGACGACCACCACTTTGCCGCGCACCTGTCGCTCGGCGCCGGTCCTGCGATCGAAGTACTGCACGGCCGTCGCGAGGCCGCTCGCGTCGGTGATGATTCTCGAGACGACGGCGTTCGACCGGATCTCGAGCTTCTTCGTCGCCAGCGCCTCGGGCAGCAGATGGTCGGCCGAGCAGAAGAACGCCGCCACGTCACAGCCCGCGCCGCAATTGCCGCAGTAGTGGCAGGGAATGCTGCCGCGGACGCTGCGGGTGCGATTGGCGCGGCGGGTCGGCACGAAGGGGATGTCCAGCGTCTTCGCCCCCTTCTGAATCAGGCGCTCGGCGCAGCGCGGCGCCGGCGGCGGCAGGTGAAATCGGCTGCCCGGCAGGATGTCGGAGTCGTCGTCCCCCCCGCAGACACCGATCAGCTGATCGACACGGTCGTAGTACGGCGCGATGTCGGCGTACGCGATCGGCCAGGGGATCTCCCAACCGTCGCGCGCCGGCTCTTTGAGATTGACGTCGGAGAGCCGTAGGCTGACGCGACCCCAGACGTTGGTCTTGCCGCCGTGGCCCCACACGCGGGTCAGCTCGAAGGGCCGGCCCGTGGGGGTGGCGTACGGCGATTCCCTGGTATCGAGAAAGAACTGCGGCGCCCGTTCGCCGCGCCCGCGCCGCTCGCGCGCTTCCCACGGTGTGACGTGCGTCCAGTACGTGGCCCGGTCGAACTTCTCGCCCGCGTCGAGCAGGACGACCTCGATGCCCTGGCGCGTCAGGTTCCACGCCGCCATTCCGCCCGAAGCGCCGCTGCCGATGACGATCACGGGGTAGACCTTGGCGGGGGAGATGATCTGCATCGTCATGGCGCCGATTGTAAAAGACCCGATGCCGAGTGCGCGGCGAAGGGGGCCATCAGACCTTCGTTCGGAAATAGTCCAGCGTCTTGGTCAGCCCTTCTTCGAGCGCGACCTTGGGTTCCCAGCCGAGCAGGGTCCGCGCGCGGGTGATGTCGGGACGCCGCTGCTTGGGGTCGTCGACCGGCAGCGGCCGGTAGACCAGCCGGCTCTTCGATCCGGACATCCGGACGATGGTGGCGGCGATCTCTTCGATCGTCATCTCGTGCGGGTTGCCGATGTTGACGGGGTCGTTCTCGGACGACTCGGCCAGACGCAGGATGCCGTCCACGAGATCGCTCACATAGCAGAAGCTGCGCGTCTGCTGGCCGGAGCCGAAAATCGTGATGTCCTCTCCCCGCAGCGCCTGGCTCATGAACGCGGGCACCGCCCGGCCGTCGTTGAGGCGCATGCGCGGGCCGTAGGTGTTGAAGATGCGCACGATCTTCGTGTCCACCCCGTGATACCGGTGGTACGCCATGGTCATCGCCTCGGCGAAGCGTTTGGCCTCGTCGTAGACGCCGCGTGGCCCGACCGGGTTGACGTTGCCCCAATAGGTTTCCTTCTGCGGGTGCTCGAGCGGATCGCCGTACACCTCGGACGTCGAGGCGATCACGAAGCGGGCCCGTTTCGCCTTGGCCAGCCCGAGCGCCTTGTGTGTGCCGAGCGCGCCGACCTTGAGGGTCGGGATCGGCAGCTCCAGGTAGTCGATTGGGCTGGCCGGGCTGGCCCAGTGGAACACGACGTCCACCGGACCATCCACGTAGACGTAGTTCGTGACGTCGTGCTTCACGAACATGAAGTCGCGTCCGGCCAGATGGGCGATGTTGCCGACGCTCCCGGTCAGCAGGTTGTCGATGCCGACGACGCTCCAGCCGCGGTCGAGGAGGGCCTCGGAGAGATGGGATCCGATGAAGCCGGCCGCGCCGGTGATGACCGCTCTCGGCATGTCGTGGCGTTCCTCAGGAGATGGCTAGAAGGCCGCGTGTCGGTTCAGGCCGCGCACCAGCGTCAGCCACATGATCTTGAGGTCGAGCGAGACCGACCAGTTCTCGATGTAATACAGGTCGTATTCGATGCGTTTCTCGAGCGACGTGTTGCCGCGCCAGCCGTTGACCTGCGCCCAGCCGGTAATCCCGGCCTTGACCTTGTGGCGCAGCATGTACTGCGGGATGCGGTGCTTGAACTGCTCGACGAAGTACGGCCGCTCGGGTCGCGGCCCGACGATGGACATGTCGCCGAGGAGGACGTTCCAGAGCTGCGGCAGCTCGTCGAGATCGAGTCCGCGCAGCCAGCGTCCGATCGGGGTCGCACGGGGATCGTCTTCGCGTGCCCACACCGGCCCCGTATCGTCTTCGGCACCGACGTACATCGAACGGAACTTGTGGACGTTGAACGCCTTGCCGTCGAGCCCCATCCGCTCCTGCGTATAGAAGATCGGCCCCCTCGAGGTGCGCCGGATGAGGAGGGCGATCGCCGCCAGGAGCGGGGAGAACACGATCAGCGCGAGGCCCGAGATCGCGACGTCGATGCCGCGCTTCAACACGCTGTTGAAGCCGCGCAGCGGGACGTCGTTGAGGCTGATGATCGGCACGCCGTCGAGGTTCTCGAGGCGGGCCCGCAGCGCGATGAACTGCAGCAGGTCGGGCACCACGTGGATGTCGACGCCTTCGCGATTGGTCGCCTCGATCAGCCCGAGCATCTTGACGTGCTCCTCGAGCGGCAGCGCAACATACAGGTGATCGACGGCTTCGCGCCGGATGATTTCATCGGCTTCGGCGAGCGTCCCGAGCAGCGGCATGCCGCGGTAACCGATGTGATCGCCGCCGGCCTTGTCGTCGAGAAACCCGACCACCCTGAATCCGAGCTCGCGGTGCTCCAGCACCTTGTCCGCCACCGTGCGCCCGAGCTCGCCGGAGCCGGCGATCAACACCCGTTTGAGGCCGATCCCGGCGCGCCAGCGCCGTTCCAGGAATTCGCGGACCAGCTCGCGCTCGGCATACGAAAACCCGACGTTCAACACGAGAAAGAGGAGCCAGACGTACTGAGAGACCTCGTAGAGACCGACGTCCTTCAGCGCTTCGGTCGTGTAGTAGGTCTGGTAATAGAGCGTGCCGCCCAGGCCGAGCACGACCGCGAGGATGGTGCCGACAAAGACGCCGAAGAAGTCGTCGACGCGCGATCGGCCGCGCCGGAGGCGATACAGCCCCTGGACCTGGAACGCGATCGGCACCAGCAGCCCGATGAAGGGCGCGATCCGCAGGTACTGCCCGAACGGCGGCATGCCCTTCGAGATCGGCAGGAGGCGGTCGAGCACCTCGAAGCGGAGGAGGTAGGCGCAGAGGAACGCCGCCATGCCCAGCAGCGTGTCGCCCGCGACGAAGAACGCGACGAGCAGCCGGTTGTGTCGCCGCATCATGGCTGGTTCTCGCGGCCGGCCATGTCGCGGCTGTGCTGCCGGTCGCTGGCGGCATCGCTCACGCCATCTGGATGCGTCGGACGGTGTTTGCTGATCCCGCGACGATCCTCGTTCGAACTGACGTGCTCGCTGACCACCTCGGCCACGACCGCCTGGAACTCGCGCTGGAAGCGTGCCTTGCCGAAGCCCTCGGCGTGACGCCGGATGACGGCCGCGTCGAACTCGCGGGTCGCCAGCTGGCGGAACGCCGCCACGAAGGCATCCACCGAGGGGCTGCCGACGAGGAGGCCTGTGGCGCCGTCGACCACGCTGTCGCAGGCGCCCCCTTCGCCGAGCGCGACCACCGGACGGCCGCAGGCCTGGGCCTCCACCGGGGCCATCCCGAAATCCTCCACCCCTGGCATGACGAAGGCGAGGCAGCGGCGATAGAGATCGCGGATCGCCTCGTCGCTCAGCCAGCCGGTAAAGGCGACCGCCGCGCCGCTCGAGGCGGCCAGGGCCCGCAGCGAGCCTTCTTCCGGGCCACTGCCGACCAGGGTCAGCGGCAGGCCGGCGGCGGCCGCCGCACGGATCGCAAGGTCGAGCCGCTTGTAGGGAGCCAGGGCGGAGACCGCGAGCAGGAAGGGCTCGGGGCGGACGGCCGACTCCGGCCGGTAGAACGCTGTATCGACAGGAGGATGCACGACGGTCGACCCGCGATTATAGTATCGGCGGATTCTGCCCGCAACATAATGAGAATTCGCGACATAGCGGCTCACCCGCGAGGCGGTGTCGCGGTCCCAGCGTGCCAGTCGCGCCAGAACGGGTCTCAGCAGCCGTGAGCGGGTCGCGCCGACCCGCGCCGGGCCGAAATACGCATCGAACTGATCCCACGCATAGCGCATCGGGGAGTGGCAATAGCAGACGTGCGCGGCGTTCCCGGGCACGATCACCGACTTCGCCGCGCAGTGGCTGGTGCTGATGACCAGGTCATAGCCGTCGAAATCGAACTGCTCGATGGCGGTGGGAAAGAGCGGCAGATACTGGCGATACCGGGTCGCCGCCGCCGGCAGCCAGTTCACGAATGAGCTGCGCCGCGGATGGCGTTCCAGGGCGTCCGACACCGATCCCTTCACGTGCAGCAGCGTGTGGATCGGCGCGCCGGGGTACAGCTCGGCGATGGCCTCGAGCACCTTCTCGCCGCCGCGCATGCCGGTGAGCCAGTCGTGCACGAGGGCGACTCGAGGCAGCGACGTCACTGCATGACCTCGGCATAGATCTCCCGCACGCGCGCGATCGAGCGCTCCCAGGAGAACTCGCGCGCCCGGACCAAGCCGCGGCTGGACAGGTCGGCGGCGAGCGCCGGGTTGGCGAGCACGCGCTGCATCGCGTCGGCGATGGCCGCCGGGTCGTACGGGTCGATCAGCAGCGCCGCGTCGCCGACCACCTCCGGCAGCGACGACACGTTCGACGTGATCACCGGCGTGCCGCTGGCCATCGCCTCGAGCGGCGGCAGGCCGAATCCCTCGTAGAGCGACGGAAACACGAAGACGCCGGCCAGACGATAGAGCGCGGCGAGCGTCTGATCCGACACGAAGCCGAAGAACCGGACGTGCTTGTGCAGCTTGTGGCGGTGCACGGCGCGCCTGAGCGTGGCGTACTTCGAGATCTCGTCGCCGATGATGAGCATCTCGACGTCCTTCATCGCCGCGTGCTGGCGCAGCAGATGGAACGCCTCGATCAGCCGCTCGAGATTCTTGTGCGGCTTGATGTTGCCGGCATAGAGCACGAACGGATGGTCGAGCCGGTAGCGCTCGCGGACGCGCGCGACGTCCTCGGCATCGGGCTGCTGCCAGAACCGATCGTCGATCGCGTTGTAGATCACATCGATGCGCGATTCAGGGACCCTGAAGTAGCGGAGGATGTCGCGCTTCGACGCCTCCGACACCGTGATGACCCGCGCTGCGCGATGCGTGGCGGTCCACATCTGGGCGCGCGCGTAGGCGTAGGCCAGCCGGTTGGGCAGGTACTGCGGAAAGCGCAGGTGGATGCAGTCGTGGATCGTCACCACCGACCGGCAGGGGGTGAGCGGCGGCAGGACGTAGTGCGGCGCGTGGAACAGCTCGGCCGACTCGCGGCGCAGATCGATCGGCAGCGCGAACTGCTCGCCGATCGAGTAGGTGCCCGCCTTTTCGACGACCGGCCGGAAGCGCGGCCCGAGCTCCTCGATCGTCTCCCAATCCGCATCGCGGCAGATGACGACGTAGTCGTTCTCGGAGTCCTGACGCGCCAGCTGCCGCAGCAGGTTGCGCACGTAGGTGCCGATGCCGTAGTCGCGAAGCTTGCGCGCGTCGATCGCGATGCGCACCGGCTATCGGCTCCCGGCCGCCAGCCGGCGGCTCACAGCTCACCCTTGGCGCGCAGGTACAGTTTGAGCACAGGCGCCCAGATCGGGTGGTGCTTCTCGTAGAACGCCACGTGACTCCGGCGATAGGCCTTCTGCGCGGCGTCAGGCCGTGCCGCGCGGGACCGGCCGCGAAGGTGCGTGATGGTCGCCACCGGCGTAAACAATACCTTGCGACCGAGCTTTCGGATCGACGCGCAGAAATCGACGTCTTCGGTATACAGGAAGAATCGCTCGTCGAGCAGGCCGACGGTCTCGGCGTCACGCCGCCGGACGAGCAGACAGGCGCCGCTCACCCAGTCGACGATGTGCTCGCGCGAGGTTTCGTTGCGAAGCCAGTCGAGCGAGTCGCCGGCCCCAGCCGCGATGCGGCGCATCAGCAGCTTGCGCCGCGATTCGACCCCGAACCCGATCATCCGGCCGAACGACAGCTCGGGCTGACCGCGGCCGTCGACGAGCCGGGGTCCGGCAACGGCGATTACCGGATCGAGACGCAGGCGCGCCACGAGCGCATCGATCGCGCCGGGCGGCACGATCGTGTCGCTGTTGAGCAGGAGGATCAGCTCGCCGGACGTCGCCCGGATCCCGACGTTGTTCGCCGCGGCGAAGCCGAGGTTGGTATCGAGCGGAATCACCTGTACGCCGGGCACGCCGCGCGCCGTCAGGACGCTCGCGTCGGAAGACGCGTTGTCGACGACGATGATCTCGTGCGGCACCGACGGCCTGGCAGCGGCGAGCGACGCAAGGCAGGCGGCGAGATCCACCGCGGCGTTGAAGCTGACGATGACGATCGCCAGATCCGTCACCGCCGCGCGATCCCTTCGATGCCGCGCAGGGTGGCGTCGGCCGCCGTCTCCCACGAGTAGCGTGACAGCACCGCGGCGGCGTCCTGCAGCATCCGCGCCCGGCTGGCCGGGTCCTCGAGCAGCGTCCGGATGGCGGTGGCCGCGCCGCGGACGTCGTTGTCGGGCGGCACGAACCAGGCCGCGTCGCCATAAATCTCGCGCGCGACCGCGGTGTCGAGCACGACGATTGGCACGCCGGCCGACAGCGCTTCGAGCGGCGTCAGCCCGAATCCCTCGTACTCGGAGAGGAAGACGAACGCCGAGGCGCGGCTGTAGAGCGAGGTCAGCTCGTCGTCGGAGACGTACTCCTTCAGTTCGACGCGCTTGCCGACCCCGGCTTCGGTGGCGAGCCCCGCCAGATCGAGCACCGGGTAGCTCCGGTCGGCGCCCGCGATGATCAGGCGGGCCTCCGGGCGGGACGCGGTCGCCGCGGCAAACGCCGTGATCGTTGCCGGCAGACGCCGCCGATTGAAGATCGATCCGACGTAGAGCACGAGCGGCTCGCGCGCCACTCCCAGGGCCGGCCGCGGTGTCACGCTCAGATACGTCACCTGAATGCGATCCGCGGGCACGCCCAGCCGTTCGACGATCTCGCGCTTCGAGAATTCGGAAATGGTGAAGATGACGTCGGCGGCGCGCGCGGCCTGCCGGGTCAGCAGACGCCGGCGTGCGCCCTCGCGCGGCCGGAACCATTCAGGGTACGCCGCGAACGACACGTCGTGGATCGCGACCGCGAGCGGCACGCCCAGCGCGAGCGGCGCCGTGTACGCGCTGGCAAAGAACACGTCCGGCGGATTCGAGCGAACGGCGCGGCGCAGGTGCGTCTGCTCCCACCAGGTGCCGCGCCCGCTGCCGACCACGATTTCGCGGACGGGCACTCCCGTGAGCGACCGGACGAACGGCAGCGGTTCCGGTGTATAGAGGATGAACTCGCGCGAGCCCGCATCGTCGCGCCGCACCCAGCGGCGGAGCAGCTCGCCGAGATACCGTCCGGCACCCGTGGCGTCGCCAAGGAGTTCGCGCGCGTCGATGCCGATTCGCAGCGGCGGCGTCATCGGCGGCCGGCGGCGGCAGGGGCGCCGGAATCGTGTGCCGGCGCGCGACCGCGATGGCCGTGGCGCGCGGCCAGTTCGGCGTATGCCTCGACCAGTGTGGCGGCGCTGGCGTCCCAGGAATACTGGCGCGCCCGCGCCAGTCCGTCTCGAACCGCGGTGGCGGCGGCCGCTTCGTCGTCGAGATAGCGCCGCATGGCGGCCGCCATCCCGTCGATGTCGTCCGGCTCGACGACCTGGGCCGCGCCGCCCGCGACTTCCGGCAGTGCGCCGCGGTTGCTGACGATCGTGGGGACCCCGGCCGCCATGGCCTCGAGCACCGGGATGCCGAAACCCTCCAGGTGCGAAGGAAGCACGAGCATCGACGCCTGCCCATAGAGATCGTGGCGGCGCTCGCTCGCGATGTAGCCGAGATGTCTGACGCGGCCGGCGAGAGGCGGTTCGGCGATCGCGCGCAGCCAGGGGGCGGCCGCCGCGGTCGCGCCGCCGGCCAGCCACAGTTCAGGCGCGTCGGCCTTCTGTTCGAGCAGGCGGGCGTACGCGTGCAGCAGGGCGCCGACGTTCTTTCGGGGCTCGAGCGTACCCATGAAGAGGATCGGACCCCGGGGCACTGGCGCCGGCCGCGGCTCCCACGCGGGAGCGCCCGGACTGGCGACGACGATCCGATTGCGAGGCACGTCCAGGCGCCGCTCCACCTCGCCGGCGGTGAACATCGAGACGGCGACCACGGCGTCCGCGCGTTGCGCATGCGCGGCGGCCAGCGCGGCGTAGTCGCGGCGGATTTCTCGTGCGGTGCGTTCGGGGTGGTCGAGGAAGTCGAGGTCGTGGACGGTCACGAGGCGTGCGGCTCCGCGAGTGGGGATTAGCAAGGGATGCGCCGCGTGGACGACGTCGACGGGGCCGGTGAACCGCTCGATCGCCGGAGCTTCGAGCCGATGCCAGAGCCGGTTGAGCAAGCGGACGGGCACGCGGACGTCAACGCGCCGTCCCGGAGGGGTGGTGGCGGCCAGCCGGTCTTTCCAGGAGCTCGAGAACAGGACCAGCTCGTCGCTCGGGTCGAGCCGTCGCCCGATCGCGGCGGCCATTTCGTGCACGTACTCGCCGACTCCGGTTCGCTCGCGGAGCGCCGGCCGATAGTCGAGCAGGATGCGCAAAGTTGGGCCATCGTAGCACAAGATGTAGGGGCCGCAAGTCGTTGCGCCTCAATTAATTGACACGCTTTTTCCAGATGTGTTAGCGTTACCGGTTTATGAAGATTGCGGTCATCGGAACCGGGTACGTGGGACTCGTGGCAGGCGCCTGTCTGGCCGAAAACGGGAACGACGTGATTTGTGTCGACAAGGAGTCGGCGAAGGTCCGGTCGCTCCAGCGTGGGCGGATCCCGATTTACGAGCCCGGGCTCGAGGAGCTCGTCCGCCGCAACCGCAGCGAAAAGCGGCTCACCTTCACGACTGATCTCGGCAAGGGCGTAAGGGCCTCGCAGATCGTGTTCATCGCGGTCGGCACGCCGACCGGGGAGGACGGCTCCGCCGATCTCCGTCATGTGCTCGAGGTCGCCCGACAGATCGGCAAGGCGATGAACGGCTACAAGGTCGTCGTCGACAAGAGCACGGTGCCGGTCGGCACCAGCGAGCTCGTCCGCGAGGCGGTCAGGAAGGAAACCTCACAGCCGTTCAGTGTCGTGAGCAATCCGGAGTTCCTGAAGCAGGGAGCCGCGATCGAGGACTTCATGAAGCCGGACCGGGTGGTGATCGGCGCCGACGATCAGCGCGCCGCGCAGATCATGCGTGAGCTGTATGCGCCCTTCACACGCACCGGCGCTCCCATCATGATGATGGATACGGCCAGCGCCGAGCTCTGCAAATACGCGGCGAATGCGATGCTGGCGACGCGCATCTCGTTCATGAACGAGATCGCGAATGTGTGCGAGGTCGTCGGCGCCGATGTCGACGCGGTGCGCCGCGCGGTCGCCTCGGACCGGCGCATCGGCCCGGCGTTCCTGTTTCCGGGCGTGGGCTACGGCGGCAGCTGCTTCCCGAAGGACGTCAAGGCGCTGATCAGGTTCGCGTCGGCGAAGAGCTATGACTGCGAGATCCTGCACGCGGTCGAACACGTCAACGAACGCCAGAAGGTGCGGCTGCTCGCCAAGATGAAGCAGCACTTCGGCTCGCTGCAAGGGAAGCGCATCGCCGTCTGGGGGCTTGCTTTCAAGCCGAAGACCGACGACATGCGCGAGGCCCCGGCGGTGCCGCTGATCCACGGGCTGCTCGACGCCGGCGCCACCGTGGTGGCCTACGATCCGGAGGCGGTCAAGGTGGCGCGCGGCATCTTCGGGAGCCGGGTCGAGTTCGTGGACAAGAGTTACGACGCGCTGACTGGAGCCGACGGACTCGCGATCGTGACCGAGTGGCCCGAGTTCCGCGAGCCCGACTGGGGCAAGATCAGGAAAGCGATGAAATCCGGGGCCATTTTCGACGGCCGCAACATCTACGATCCGGAGCAACTGCGCGGTTTCGGGCTCACGTACTACTCGATGGGCCGTCGATGACCGTGCTCGTCGCCGGCGGGGCAGGCTATATCGGCAGTCATGCCGTGAAGGCGCTGCGTGCGGCAGGGCAAGACGTCGTCATCTACGACAACCTGTGCGCCGGTCATGGCGAGGTGGCCACGCTGCTCGACGTGCCGCTCGAGGTCGGCGATCTGCGCGACGCGGCGCGCCTTGCGTCGGTCATGCGGGCCGGGCGCGTCGATGCGGTGATGCATTTCGCCGCGCTTCTTTCGGTCGGCGAATCCGTGAAGAACCCGCTCGAGTACTACGATAACAACGTCGTGGGCACGCTGTCGGTGCTGCGCGCGATGGTCGACGCCGGCGCGCGCCACCTGATCTTCTCGTCGACCGCCGCCACGTTCGGTGAGCCGGTCGAGACGCCCATCACGGAGCAGCACCCGCAGCGGCCGATCAATGCCTATGGCGAGACCAAGTTGACAGTCGAACAGGCGCTGCCACACTTCGAGCGCGCCTACGGCATGAAATGGACGGTGCTCCGGTACTTCAACGCCGCCGGCGCCGATCCCGACGGCGTGCTCGGGGAAGATCACGATCCGGAACTCCACGTGATCCCGCGCGCCATCGACGCGGCGCTCGGCCGCGGCACGTTCGCGATCTACGGTGACGATTACGACACGCCCGACGGCACCTGCCTGCGCGACTACGTCCACGTGACCGATCTCGCCTCGGCGCATCTGCTGGCGCTCGAGGCGCTGCGCGCCGGCCGGCCGTCCGCGGCATACAATCTCGGCAATGGGCGGCCGATCTCCGTGCGCGAGGTCGTCACTTCGGTCGAACGCGTCACCGGACGGCGCGTGCCGGCGGAGTCCGCGACGCGTCGGCCCGGCGATCCAGGCGTGCTATACGCCTCGAGCGAACGGATTCGGCGCGAGCTCGGATGGGCCCCGGCCTACGAGGCGCTCGACGTGATCGTCGACACCGCGTTCCGCTGGCGGCAGAACCATCCCGAGGGATACGGGGCCTAGTGCGCGAGCATCCGCTGCGGCGGCTGCTGGCCTATTCGCGGCCATATCGCGGCCGCTTCGCGGTGGCGCTCGGGGCGATGCTCGTCTACGCGGCGTCGCAGGCCGCCGTCGGCTACCTCGTCGCGCCAATCATCAGCAAGGTCCTGCCGGACGCCAGCGGCACCCCCTTCCGCTTCTGGGCGATCGCCATCGTCATCGCCTATCTGGCCAAGGGGCTCGGGTCGTATTTCTCGACCTACCTGATGACCGACATCGGGCAGCGGGTCGTCCGTGACATCCGCCAGCACCTCTTCGCGCACATTCTCGATCAGTCGGCGGCGTTCTTCAGCCGCCGGACGACAGGCCAGCTGATGTCGCGGATCACCAACGACGTCGGGCAGGTGCAGCAGGCGGTGTCCGAGACGGTCGGCGACGTTCTCCGGGAAGGGCTGTCGGTCATCGGCTTCGCGGCGCTGATGTTCTACTACGACTGGAAGCTGGCCATCGTAACTTTCGTCGGCGCGCCGCTCATCGTCTACCCGCTCGTCCGGCTCGGGCAGCGCGTGCGGCGCTCGACCAGGCGCAGCCAGGAGGACCTCGAATACCTGTCACACCTGACCGCCGAGGCGTTCACCGGGCACCGCATCGTGAAGGCGTTCGGCGCCGAGCGGCACGAGGCGCGCCGGTTCGCGGCGGCGTCCGAGCGCTTGTACCGCACCAACCTGAAGATCACGAGCACCGTCTCGATCCTGCCGCCGATGATGGAGTTCCTGGGCGGCGTGCTGATCGTCGGGCTCTTGTGGTACGGCCGCCAGCGCATCGCCGGCGGCGAGATGAACATGGGCATGTTCGTCGGGTTCATCTTCGCGGCGTTCATGATGTACACGCCGATCAAGCGGCTGAGCCGCGTCAACGCCACCATCCAGCAGGCGCTCGCGGCGGCAGCCCGGATCTTCGAGATGCTCGACACGCATTCGGAAGTGGTCGAACGTCCGGGCGCGCAGCCGCTTGCGAGGCTGGCGCGCGGCATCGAGTTCCGCGACGTGAGCTTTGCCTACGACGACGGAGCGGGCAAGTCGGTGTTGAGATCGGTGTCGTTCCAGGCGCGTGGCGGCCAGGCGATTGCGCTCGTCGGCCTGAGCGGCGCCGGCAAGACCACCCTCGTCAACCTGCTGCCGCGGTTCTACGACGTGACCGGCGGCGGCATCTTCATCGATGGCGTCGACATCCGCGACGTCACGCTCGCCTCGCTGCGCCAGCAGATTGGCATCGTCACGCAGGAGACCGTGCTCTTCGACGACACCATCGCCAGCAACATCGCCTATGGCCAGCCCGGCGCCTCGCGCGAGGCGATCGAGCAGGCGGCGCGCGCGGCGCACGCGCACGAGTTCATCCAGCAGCTGCCCGAGGCCTACGGCACGCGGATCGGGGAGCGCGGGCAGCGGCTCTCGGGGGGCCAGCGGCAGCGGCTCGCCATCGCGCGGGCGCTCCTCAAGGACGCGCCGATCCTGATCCTCGACGAGGCGACCTCGTCGCTCGACGCCGAATCCGAGCTGTTGGTCCAGGACGCACTGACCAACCTGATGCGCAACCGCACGGCGTTCGTCATCGCGCACCGGCTGTCGACCGTGCGCCGCGCCGACGCCATCGTGGCGCTCGAAAAGGGACGGGTCGCCGAGATCGGCCGGCACGAAGAGCTGCTGGCCAGGCCGATGGGCGTGTATGCGAAACTGTACGCGCTGCAGATTTTCGGCCGCAACTCGCCGCCCGACGCGCCGGCCGCCAGCGCGCAGCCGCCATCATGATCAAATCGATGACCGGGTTCGCCTCGTTGACCCGCGAGGGAGAGCGCGCTAGCGTCACCGTCACGGCCAGGGGAGTGAATCATCGCTTTCTCGATCTGCAGATGCGCATGCCGGGGGCGCTGTCGCCGATCGAGAGCCGGCTGCGTGCGATCGTCCAGCAGCGGATCGCGCGCGGGCGACTGGAAGTGACGATCGCCGTTCAGCCGCGCGCCAGCGCTCCGGCGGTGAAGATCGAGGTCAACGACGCCGTCGTCGAAGGCCTCTCGTCGGCGCTCGATCGCGCCCGCGAGCGCGGCCTGATATCGGGCGGACTCACCCCCGGCGATCTGCTGCGCTTTCCGCAGGCGATCACCGTGACGGAGCAGAAAGACACCGTCGACGAAGAGGCTTTCTCCGAGGTCGAGGCGGCTCTGGCAACCGCGCTGGACGGCCTCGATCGCATGCGGACGAGCGAGGGGGCGCATTTGCAGTCCGACCTCGAGGCGCGTCGCGTGCTGCTCGGCGATCTCTTCTCGCGCGCGGCGGCCGCGGCCCAGGCCGGCGCCGACGGCATGCGCGCCCGGCTCGCCGAACGCATCAAGGAGCTGCGGGTCGATCCCTCGGTCGACGAGGCGGCGATCGCGCAGGAGCTGGTGCGTTTCGCCAACCGGTCCGACGTGACCGAGGAGACGGTGCGCTTCCGCGCCCACCTGGAGCACTGGCGCGCGCTCAGTGAGGGGCCGGAGCCCTGCGGCCGCAAGCTGGACTTCCTGCTGCAGGAGATGAACCGCGAGGTCAACACGTTGGGGTCGAAAGCCGAGGGGCAGGGGGTAACCGAGCTGGTGGTCGGGCTGAAGGCCGAACTCGAGAAGATGCGCGAGCAGGTCCAGAATGTCGAGTAGCGTCCGCCGCGGCCTGATGTTCGTGGTGTCGGCGCCATCGGGTACCGGCAAGACGACGGTGGTCGAGCGGCTTGCGCAAGTCGTTCCGGACTTAGGCCTGTCCCGGTCCTACACGTCCCGCCCGATTCGTCTCGGCGAAGTCGACGGCGTGGACTATAATTTCATTAGTCGCAGCCGTTTCGAGACGATGATCGCGGCCGAGGCGTTCCTGGAGTGGGCCGACGTATTCGGCAACTTTTACGGGACGTGCGCCGCCGATGCCGAGGTCGAGCTGGCGAACGGCCGCGACCTGGTGCTGGTGATCGACGTCCAGGGGGCGCGCCAGGTGCGGAGGCTCCGCGAAGGCACCATCGGCGTGTTCGTGCTGCCGCCGTCGTTCGAGGTGCTCGAGCAGCGCCTGCGCGGGCGGAGCCGGGATTCCGAGGATGCCATCCGGCGGCGGCTGGCGACGGCGCGGAGCGAGATCGCCGCGGTCGACGAATACGACTACGTCGTGGTCAACGATGCGCTCGAGGCGTGCGTCGATCGATTGAAGGCGATCGTCTTCGCCGAGCGGGCGCGGCGGGCCGTGATGGCGCCGCTGATTGCCGCGATCAGCACTTCGTTTGCAGGAGAGGAACACGTATGAACAAGTTCGAGTACGTTGTCGTGGCGGGCGCGAGGGCGAAGCAGCTGTTGCGCGGCTGCACGCCGAAGGTCGACGTGCAGCACAAGGCCGCGCGCACCGCGATGAAGGAAGTGACGCAGCGCAAGATCGAGAAGCTCGAGCAGGCCGAGACGGCGACGGCCGAATAGGGCCTGCCGGTAGCTCAGGAGACCAGAAGCGGTGCTGATCGGACTCGGCGTGAGCGGCGGCATCGGCGCCTACAAGGCCGTCGAGGTCGCGCGCGGCCTGCAGAAGCGCGGCCACGACGTCGCCGCCATCATGACGCGCTCGGCGCGGCGGTTCGTCGGCGACGTGACCTTCGAGGCGATCACCCGCCGGCCGGTCATCACCGATCAGTTCGCGCGCGGCGCCAACGCCGACATCGAGCACATCGCGCTCGCTACCGACATCGCGCTGCTGCTCATCGCTCCCGCCACGGCCAATCTCATCGGCAAGCTGGCGAACGGCATCGCCGACGACTTCCTGACCTCGCTGTATCTTGCGACCCGTGCTCCCGTGCTCGTCGCGCCGGCGATGAACACCAACATGCTCGAGCATCCGGCGGTGCAGCGAAACCTGCAGACGCTGGTAGCGCGCGGGGTGCACGTGGTCGATCCCGGCGACGGCTTTCTCGCCTGCGGCTGGATCGGCAAGGGACGGCTCGCTGAACCCGAGACGATTGTCGAGGAGGCCGATCGTCTCCTGCGGCCCCAGGGCACCTGCCTCGGGCGCCGCATCGTCGTGAGCGCGGGTCCCACCTACGAAGACCTCGATCCCGTCCGCTACATCGGGAACCGATCGAGCGGCCGCATGGGATATGCCGTCGCGGCCGAAGCGGCGAGACGCGGCGCGCACGTCGTGCTGGTCAGCGGGCCGACCAAACTCGACGTGCCCGCCGGTGTCCAGGTGGAACGGGTGCGGAGCGCCGCAGAGATGGCGCGGGCGGTCACCCGGCATGCCGTCGAGGCCGACGCGGTCGTGATGGCGGCGGCGGTCGCCGACTACACGCCCGAGCGAGGGGCGGCCGACGCAAAGATCACGAAGAGCGATGGTCCGATGACGCTCACGCTCGTTCGCACGCCCGACATCCTCGCCGAACTCGGTCGTCAGCGCGGCGATGCGCGAGCGCCGGTCCTGGTGGGGTTTGCCGCCGAAACGGGCGACCCGCGTCCGCGGGCCCGCCAGAAGCTCGCCGCCAAACAGGTCGACCTGATCGTCGCCAATGACGTGTCGCGCACGGATGCGGGCTTCGATGTCGATGCCAACGCGGCGACGTTCATCAGCGCCGACGGCGACGAAGAGCAGCCGCTGCAGCCCAAGAGTGCGCTCGCCGCGAAAATTCTCGACCGCGTGGAGCAGCTGCTCGCGCGGGTGGCGGCGACTCGTTGATGGCGGGTCGCGGGCGCTCGATGAGCGGTAGCCGAGAGCAATGAGTGAGACGAGTCAGCAACTGGCCGAGCATCTGAAGTTCTTTACTGAACTCGGCGTCGGCGGCGTGAGTACGGATAGCCGCTGGTCCAAGCGGCCCGGCGCCGCCGGTGATGTGCCACGGCTGGAAGAGCGTCCCCGCGACGCGGCGGGCCTCCTGGCGCTCGTCAAGGCCGACCTCGGGCTCGACTGCAGCCGCTGCAAACTGCACACGCTCGGACGGAAGCAGGTGGTCTTCGGCGTCGGCAACCCGAACGCTGATCTGATGTTCGTCGGCGAGGCGCCGGGGGCCGACGAGGACATCCAAGGCATCCCGTTCGTCGGACGGGCAGGGCAGTTGCTGACGAAGATGATCCAGGCGATCAACTTCGAGCGCGACCAGGTGTACATCGCCAACGTGATCAAGTGCCGACCGCCGGGCAATCGCAATCCCGAGCCGGACGAGATCGCGACGTGCGAGCCGTTCCTCCTGCAGCAGATTGACGCGGTCGGGCCGCGCGTCATCGTCGCGCTGGGATCGTTCGCGGCAAAGACGCTCCTGCGCAGCGACGAGTCGATTTCGCGGCTGCGCGGACGCGTCTACGATTTCCGGGGCGCCAAGCTGATTCCCACGTTCCACCCGTCGTTCCTGCTGCGCAGCCCGGATCGCAAGCGCGATGCGTGGGAGGACCTCAAGCGCGCGCGCGCGCTCGTGACCGCCCCTGTCCGGGGCGACCGGTAACATCCCCGTCCGATGCGCCTGGTTCGCGTGGCGGTTCCCGTCCCCGGGCTCGGGCCGCTCACCTACGCCCTTCCCGACGACGTCCCTGACCCCCCGGTTGGTTCGCGCCTGCTCGTCCCGCTCGGCGCCCGCCTCGTCACCGGCGTCCGACTGGGGTCAGACCGGGGTCAAACCGGGGTCAAACCGGGGTCAGACGGGGGTCAGACCACCTTCGATGAATCTTCGTTGCCGGCCGGGCAGCGCGCCGCCGTGAAGCCAGTCGCGGACGTGCTGGACAGCGAGCCCTTCCTGCCCCCGGACGTCGTCGACCTGGCCACCTGGGTGGCCGACTACTATGCGTGCGGGATCGGCGATGCGATCGGCACCGCGATGCCTCCGCGCGCCTGGATCGAGAGCGAGCGCCACGCGCGGATCACCGAGCTGGGGGAAGCGCGGCTGCTGACCGAACGCGGCGTCCGCCGCCAGGCGCTCGACATCCTCAGCGGCGGCCGGGTCGCGTCGATCGGCGCGCTGGTGAAGAAGGCGCCGTCGGCGCGCGCCGCGCTGACGGCCCTGCAGGCCGACGGCCTGGTCACGCTGACGCTGCCCTTGCGAGGGACCGCGGACGCGTCGCGGACCATCCGTGTGGCCTCGATCACCGCGCAGGGCGCCGAATCGTTCGACAGAGACCTAAAGCTCGGGGCGCGGCAGCAGCAGGCGCTCGATCTGTTGCGCGGCGCGCCGGATGGCCTCGCGCTGTCAGATCTGTCGGCCCAGGACATCCCCGCAGAATCCGTCCAGCGCTTGAGCCGACTCGGGCTCGTCACGATCGAGCGGCGGCGGCTGGATCGCGATCCGTTCGACCGATCGCCGATCGCCGTGGCACGGCCGGCCGTGGTGGATCTCACGGCCGAGCAGCAGAGCGCCTTCGACCGGCTCGCGGCGCGCGCCGCGGCGCGGACCTTCCATGCCGCGCTGCTGCACGGCGTGACCGGCAGCGGCAAGACGGAGATCTACCTGCGCCTGGCTCGCGCGGTGCGGGCCTCGGGACGCGGCGTCCTGCTGATGGTGCCGGAAATCGCGCTGACGCCTGCCGCAGCGGCGATCTTCCGCGCGGCCTTCGGCGAGCGCGTGGCCATCCAGCACAGCGCGCTCAGCGAGGGGGAGCGCTACGACCAGTGGCAGCGGATCCGCCGCGGCGACGTCGACGTGGTCGTCGGCACCCGCAGCGCCGTGTATGCGCCGCTCGCCGCGATCGGGCTGATCGTGGTGGACGAAGAGCACGACGCCTCGTACAAGCAGGAGGGGGTGCCGCGCTACAACGGGCGCGACGTCGCCGTGGTGCGCGCGCGCGCCGCCGCCGCGCTGATCGTGCTCGGATCGGCGACGCCCTCCCTCGAAACCTACAGCAACGCCGAGTCGGGGCGCTACGAGCTGGTGTCGCTGACTCGGCGCGTGCTCGACCGTCCGCTCGCCGACGTCGCGATCGTCGATATGCGCGCCGAATACGCCGCCGAGGGGCCTGAGGTCATCCTCAGCGCGCCGCTTCGCGACGCGATGGCGGCGCGGATGGCGCGCGGCGAGCAGGCGATCGTCCTGCTGAACCGCCGCGGATTCGCGACCGTCGTCTTCTGCCGCGGCTGCGGCGAGACGCTCGAGTGCCCGAACTGCTCGGTCTCCCTGACGGTCCACAAGGCGGCAGGCCGCGCCCGCTGCCACTACTGCAACCATGCCGTGCCGCTGCCCAAGGTCTGCGGCAAGTGTGCGGGCCCGTACCTCGAGCAGCTCGGGTTCGGCACCGAGCGTGTCGAAGCGGAGGTTCGGGCGCTGCTGCCGCAGGCGAGAGTCGGACGGGTGGACCGCGACACAGTCCGGCGACGCGGCGCGATCGCGACGCTCCTCGCGCGGTTCGCCGCGCGGGAGCTCGACGTGCTCATCGGCACGCAGATGATCGCCAAGGGCCACGATTTCCCGAGCGTGACGCTGGTCGGGGTGATCAGCGCCGACGTCGGGTTGGGACTCGCCGATTTCCGCGCCGCGGAACGGACGTTCCAGCTGCTCACCCAGGTGGCCGGGCGCGCCGGCCGCGGCGAGATCGCCGGCGAGGCCATCGTGCAGACGATCCATCCGGATCACTACAGCATCCGTCACGCCTGTCGGCAGGACTACGCCGCCTTCTATGCCGACGAGATGCGCTTCCGGCGCGCGATGCGGTATCCGCCGGCGGTGGCGCTGATCAACGTGGTGGTGAAGGCCCGCACGCGGCAGGCGGCGATGGAAGACGCGGCCACGATCGCCGAGGCGATGCGCGGCTCCCCCGGACGCCGCAGCCGGGACCGGGACGACAGCCGCGGCGCCGACGCCTGGCGCGTGCTCGGTCCCGCCCCAGCTCCGCTCGGCCGGCTGAAAGGGGAGCATCGCGCGCAGCTCTTCATCAAGGGTGGGCACCGCACCGCCATGCGCAAGGCACTCGTACAGGTGCTCGACGAGCGGCCGGAACTGAAACGGCGGACGATCGTCGACGTCGATCCGATGAGCGTCCTCTGAGCTACTTCAGCGGATCGATCGGCACTGGTGTGAAGCAGATCACCAGCATCGCCAGCGCGAAGAGCGCCAGCGCGTAGCGACCCGCGCCGAGCGGCTCGTCCTCGGCCATCACGCGCGGGTGCCGGGCGCCGAGCGTGAGGAGCATCACGATCAGCATCACCGTCATCACCACCCAGCTGTAGGACACGAAGCACATCGTGATGCAGCCGCCGATGGTGGCGAGCGAGAAGTAGCGCGAGGCGTCGCCCAGCGTCGCGTAGGTCAGGTGTCCGCCGTCGAGCTGTCCGAACGGCAGCAGGTTCCAGGCGGTCGCCAGCATGCCGAACCAGGCAGCGAAGACGACCGGATGGATGTTCACCGACGATCCGTCGGGGATCGATCCAAACGTCGCCCATGTCGCCAGCTTGAACAGCAGCGGCTCGCCCAGCGAGTAGCCATCCATGCCGGGAGGGACCGGCAGGACGTTCGAGAGGTGCATCCCCCAGAAGAGCAGCGGCACCAGCACGACGAAGCCGCCGATCGGCCCGCCGATCGCGATGTCGAACAACGCACGGCGGCTCGGGAACGCCTCGCGGATCTTGATCACCGCGCCGAGCGTGCCCGAGATCGACGGGAAGGGAATGAAGAAGGGCAGCGTCGCGTCGACGTCATAGCGCCGGCACATCAGATAGTGTCCCATCTCGTGCGCGCCGAGGACGCCGAGCACCGCCGCGCTGTAGGCGAGTCCCGTACGGATCGTGAGGCCGGCGACGATCCGCGTGCCGAAGTCGGACGCGAACGCGGCATAATGGCCGATACCGAGGGCGGTGGTCGTCCCAACGGTCAGCAGGAACAGCAGGATGTGCAGCCACCACCGGTGCTGAAACCGGGGTCGAGGCGGCGCGAACGGCGGATAAACGGTCAGCCTCCGATATTCTGGAGGTCCTTGCCGGGCTTGAAGCGGATAGTGCGCCCTGGCGGGATGCGGACTTCCTTGCCGGTGCGGGGGTTGCGGCCGATGCCGCGCTTTCTGGGCTTGACCTGGAAAACCCCGAAGCCTCGCAGCTCGATCCGCTCGCCGCGCTGCATGGAGATTCGCATCGCTTCGAAGACAGCGTCAACAGCCACCTCGGCCTTGACCTTGGTGATGTCGGCAACGCGCGACACCTCGTTGACGATGTCGACCTTGATCATGCTTACTGTCTCCTCAGGATTCATAACTACTATAGCTGTCGTCACTTACACTGTCAATAGTTTCCCTAACTGATATTTCTGACATGCCCGCGAAACGCCCCGCCGGAGTACCAACGGTCGTGCTGGTCGGTCGCCCCAACGTGGGGAAGTCGACGCTTTTCAACCGGATTGCCGGCACCCGCCGCGCCATCGTCACACCCGTGGCGGGGACGACCCGCGACACGTTTGCCGAGCCGGCCGAATGGCAGGGGATGCCCTTTTCGATAGTCGACACCGGCGGGATGTTCGGAGCGACCAGCGACCCCCTCCACGAACTGGTCGTCGAACATGGGAGGAAGGCGATTGCCACCGCCGACGTCGTCGTGTTCGTCGTCGACGGCCGGGAGGGGCTGGTGTCAGGGGACGAGGAGATTGCGGCGGCGCTGCGCAAGGTCGCGGCGCCGATCGTGGTGGCCGTGAACAAGACCGACGACCACAGGGCACGCGGCCGCGCCGTGGAGTTCTACGCGCTGGGCTTCGAGCCGATCGTCGAGATTGCCGCGGAGCACGGTGACGGGGTGGGCGACCTCCTCGACGAGATCTCGGCGCGGTTCCCAGAAGGACGCCGCGAGGCCGCGCCGGCGCTCGCCGAGCCCGAGATCCGCATCGCCGTCATCGGGCGGCCCAACGTTGGCAAATCCTCGCTGGTGAATCGCCTCCTCAAGGAAGAGCGCTCCATCGTCAGCGAGCTGCCGGGGACGACGCGCGACACGGTCGACGCGGTGCTGAAGTGGCACAAGCGCAACTTCCGTATCCTCGACACCGCTGGAATCCGCCGTCCCGGGCGCGTCGCGCGCGCCGGGCAGGTCGAGTCGGTCAGCGTCATCGTCGCGCGCCGCGCCATCGAGAAGGCCGACGTCGCCGTCCTGGTGATCGACGCGACGGAAGGCGCGACCGATCAGGACGCGACGATTGCCGGCGAAGCCCAGAACACCGGCTGCGGCGTGATCGTTGTCGCCAACAAATGGGATCTGATGAAAGGGCGCGGGACCGACTACTCGAAGGAGTTCGACGACAAGCTGCGCCAGCAGCTGAAGTTCCTCGACTACGCGCAGATCCTTCACATCTCGGCGCGCACCGGCGAGCGCACGCCGAAGCTGCTCGAGGCGATCGATCGCGTCGCGGTGGCGCGGCTGCGCCGCGTCCCGACCGGCGAGTTGAATCGCTTCGTCCAGACGGTCACCGCCGCGCATCCCCCAGCCAGCCCCGGCCGCCGCGAAGTGCGCATCCTCTACGCCGCGCAGACGGGCGTGGCGCCGCCGGAGTTCGTGTTCTTCACCAACGTGGCAACCTCGTTCCACTTTTCGTACGAGCGGTTTCTGATGAACCGCCTGCGCGAGTCGTTCGGCATGGAAGGGACGCCGATCCGCATCAAGGTGCGGCGCCGCGCCCGGTGACGCGTCGTTCCTGCACGCCGGCGATCAGTCTCATGACCCGGTCATGAACGGGCGGCAGACTCAGTCGAGCAGCTGCGCCCCGAAGATCGGTTCGCCGCCGCGCGACGCGTAGAATCCGTAGACGGCGAGCAGCGCCGGAATCGACAGCTGGATCAGCGAGTCGCCGAAGAACCAGCGCGACGTGTCGAGCGTGATGACGGCGTTGCCCATCACGTAGAGCACGAAAAAGGCCACGGTGGTCGCCACCAGGCCGAGGCGCTGGATGGTCAGCACGATGATCGTGACGACGAGAAGGATGGTGATGAAGTTGATCGCCAGCTCGCTGCCCCTGCCGGCGCCGTTCACGAGAAGCCCCATGACCAGGCCGATGGCCACGAGAGAGGCCGCCCACTCGCGGCGGACGACGATCTTCAGGACGACCATCACGAAGACGGCGAAGATGGCGTTGAGGACGGCGTTGAACACTTGATTGATGGTGCGGGCGACGTTCATGGAGACGCTCAGCAGCTCCTGCAGGTCCGGCACGTCGGGCGTCGTCGGGTGGCCGAGGCGGATGTTGAGATACGTGCCGCCGGCAAACAACGCACGTACGGCAAGCGCCAGCCCGACGCCGACGAGCACGTCGCGGCCGACGAGCGGATCGCGCCACTGCCGGGCCATGACGCGCGACCACGACACGAGCGTCAACGGCCAGAAGCGGCGCACGTAGGGCTCGACCGCGAGGTAGAGAATCCACAGCAGCCCCGCCGCCCAGAGCGGTTGGCCGGTGAAGAAACGTGACATTTCCACCGAGGGATCGGCGACATGCTTGTTGTCGAGCAGCCAGACGCCGACCGCGCACAGGGAGACGAACGCAGCCAGCTGCCAGGCGCCGCGCCGATCGCCGCGGCCTTTCCGCCAGTTGTGCCGCGCGAACATCGCCGCCGCCACGAGGATGCCGATGTTCACGAGCTGCCTGATCGCCGACAACAGCGACACCCGGCGGCGCGCCGCCACCGTATCCGGCATGCGGCTCGTCGTCGTCCACGGCGCGACGGGGTGGAAGTAGACCGCTTTGCCTCGGTACGAGCCGGCCTCGATGCGCAGCTGCTGGCCGGGGATGCCGGGCAGCGCACCGGTCCACGCGAAGCGTGCGTCGGCGTAGATCGTCGGCGTCCATTCCGGCGCGGCTGGCGTGAAGCCGGCGAAGTCGAGACCGGCCGCGTCGAAGAGCGGCTTCCAGTTGGCGGACTGCTGCGTCCAGCCAGGGTCGCGTTGCGGCGGCACGACGGCGAGGCGCACGAGGCGGCCTTCGGGATCGAGTACCACGTGCGTCATGCCCGAGATCTCGAAGGCGGGATCGTCCTCGGTCACCTGGTCGCGCTGCTCCTGCGGGATCATCACGGTCGGGCTGCCGCGATACCAGAAGTGCAGGGCGGCCGGCACGCCGCTCGCGAGGCGCGCCGGCGTGACGACGGTCGGATGATCGGTCGCATACGTGAGGACGTTCGACGGCATGAAGGCGTAGGCGGAGTCGACGCCGGACGGATAGCCGATGGCGCCGAGGATCTCCTTGGCGCGTTCGGCAAGGATCAACGGCGGTTTGGGCATCGGCACTCGACTCGTCACGAGCGTGCGATCGCCGAGCCACGCGCAAAGGCCGAGCAGCCCGAGCGACAACGCGAGGCCGGCGAACGCCTGGAGCGGCGCGAGCGCGCTGGTCGTTCCCGCAGCCGCGACCATCTCGGGCGAGGGCGTCTCACCGGCCGCGAGCGCGGCGGCGAGCGGATCGCCGCCCGGCAGCGCCGCCGCAACGGCGAGCGCCGAGGCCGGCCGCATGGCCGGATCCGGCTGCAGACAGCGCATCACGGCACGATCGATCGCGGGATCGAGCGTCGGGACGACCAGCGACGGGTGCGTCAGGCCCGCCTGCTCCCGTTTGGCGATCAGCTCCGCCACGTTGCTGCCCTGAAGCGCGCGGCGGCCGGTGAACATCTCGTAGAGCACGAGCCCGAGAGAGTAGACGTCGCTGCGGGGCGTGACTTCGCCGCCGGCGAGCTGCTCGGGCGCCATGTAGGCCGGCGTGCCGGCGCGCAGCACTTCACCGGCCAGTCCGGCGAGCCCGAAGTCGGTGATGCGGATCCGTCCGCTGCCGTCGAGCATGATGTTGGCGGGTTTGAGATCGCGGTGGACGACACCGCGCTCGTGCGCCGCGGCGAGCCCGGCGCAGATCTGGCGGGCCAGCTCGAGGGCCCGGTCCTCGGGGAACCGGCCGATGCGCCGGAGCAGCGAGGAGAGATCCTCGCCGTCGACGTATTCCATCGACAGGAACGTGTGCCCCTCGAACTCGCCGATGTCGTAGACGCGGCACACGTTCGGATGCGAGACCTGCCGCGCCATGCGCACTTCGGTGTGGAGCTGCGTGAGCCTGGCTGGATCGCGGTCGACGGCTTCGGGCAGGAACTTCAGCGCGACGGGCTGGCCGAGACGCAGATCGTCGGCGCGGTACACCTCGCCCATGCCCCCCTTGCCCAGCCGTCCGATGATCCGGTAGCGACCGTCGAACACAGTGCCGGGCGCGAAACGGCCATGATCGATCTCGGTCGTCGTCCAGGTGGTGGTGCCGCCGCTGCTGCTGCTCGGCGCCCGACGGCTGTCGTCCGCCGCCCTCGTCATGTCGCGTGCCGCGTCAGCCGGCATGGGGGGCTCGAGCCGCGTCTCACCCCAGGGCGTCGGAGTGGAGCAGCGCGGACACGTCGCGGCCGAGTCCGGGATCTCCGCGTGGCAAGCAAGGCAGGCAGGCACGGCTTATGTCCGGATCACGCGCGCGTGCTGCCGCGACGCCAGGTAGGCGGCGCTGAGGCCGAGGAGCAGGACCGCGCCAAGGTTCGCCATCCCGGCGCTGGCGCGCCAGGTGGACCAGTCGGTCGTCAAGGGCGCGCGCAGCAGCAGGAAATGGGTCGCCAGGGTGGCGATTGTCGCGAGCAGTCCGACGCGGTCGAGTGTGATGACGAAGGTGGCGGTGATCACCAGGCCGCAGAGCAGGTCGAGGGCGGGCCAGCCCGGGTTGAACAACCCCTGCAGGACGACCCAGACGAAGCAGAGGATCGCGGCGGCGACGGCGGGCACCCGCCGCTTGAGCAGAATCCGGAACACGACGTAGCCGGCCGTGGCGAGCATCCCTGACGAGACCGCGTTCTCCATCTGGGAGAGCACGATCGCGATGCTGAACCGCACGCCCATCAGCGGGCTCAGGTCGCTGAACACCGGCATCGGCTCTGGGCGACCGAAGAGCGGGGGGATCTTGTTGTGGACGGCGAACACGACGGTCATCGCCAGTCCCGCGGCCACGCCGATGAGCACGTCGCGTCCGACCCGCGCGTCGCGCCAGCCGCCGCCGACCAGTCGCTGCCAGCCGACGAGGCTGTCGGGGGAGAACCGCCGCACGTATGGTTCGAGCCCGAGATACGTGAGCCACAGTACGGCCGCGCCGAACAATCCCTGGCCGACGGCCGAGAAGAACCGGTTCAGCTCGGGATCGAACGAGAGGACGTGGCTGCTGCCGAGCAGCCAGGCCGCCATCTGGAGGAAGAACACCGCGGCGGCGGCGCGGAAGGCGCCGCGGCGATCGCCGCGCCCGAGCTTCAGGTTCCGCCGCGCCAGTACCGCCCCCACCACCATCAACGCCGGCATTGTCAAGGACGCGATGGCCCGGACGACTCGGAGGAACGGCGGCGCCGGCGCCTCGGACGGCGGCGTGCGGGTCGAGCGCGACCAGGGCGCGGCGACGGCGAAGAACACGGGCTTTCCGCCGGTGGCTCCGGCTTCGATGCGCACCGTCTGGTCGGGCACTTCCGGAATGTGTCCTTCCCAGGCCACGCGCTGCTCGGCGTGGACCATCGGCACCCACGCGGGCGCCGCCGGCGTGAAGCCGCTCATCGACAGGCCGGCGAGCTCGAAGAGCGCCTGCCAGTTCGTGAACGGCGCCGCCGCAACGACCTTGGGATCCGGGACCGCCACGAACTCGGCCAGGCGTCCCATGTCGTCGATGACGACGAGCGTCATGCCCGCGGTGGTGAGCGGCGGGTTGTCGCTCTGGAGTCCATTCTCACTCCCGTAGGGCACCAGGGTCCGCGGGCCGGTGCGGTACCACAGCAGCACGCTCTCCGGGCGTGCGGTGTGAAGACGCTGCCAGCGATCCGCTCCGGTCGTCGAACTCCCGACGAACCGCGCCCAGTCCAGATCGAGGGTGACGCCGGCTCCTGAAGACGCAGCAGCCGTGCCGTAGCCGAGCCGCTGCACGACGTCCTGGGCCCGATCGATCAGCACCGCGGGGGGCTTCGGCGGATCGACGACGTTGACCATCAGTACGTGCTGATAGAAGGCGACGATGATCGCCAGCGACGCGACGATCCAGCCGACGCCCGCCCAGGTCAGCGCAGGCGTGAGCACGGCGCTCGTGTCTGCCGCTGCCACCATGTCGGGCGACGGCGTTTCGCCGGCTGCCAGCGCTGCCGCCAGCGGATCGCCGCCCGGGAGTGCGGCCGACACGGCGAGCGCGCTGCCCGGACGCCGTGCCGGGTCCGGCTGCAGGCAGCGCATGATCACGCGCTCGATCTGTTCGTCGAGATCGCGCACGACGTCGGTCGGCGGGACGATCGCCGCCTGTTCGCGCTTGACGATGAGCTCGGCCAGGTTGGCGGCTTCGAGCGCGCGTCTTCCCGTGAACATCTCGTAGAGCACGAGACCCAGCGCATAGATGTCGCTGCGCGGCGTGACCTCGCCGCCGGCGAGCTGTTCGGGGGCCATGTAAGCCGGCGTGCCGGCGCGCAGCACTTCACCCGACGTGCCGGCGAGGCCGAAGTCGGTGATCCGGATGCGGCCGCCGCCGTCGAGCATGATGTTGGCGGGCTTGAGATCCCGGTGGACCACGCCGCGCTCGTGCGCCGCGGCGAGGCCGGCGCAGATCTGGCGCGTCAGCTCGATCGCGCGGTCCTGAGGGAAGCGGCCGATGCGGCGGAGCAGCGACGCGAGATCCTCGCCGTCGACGTATTCCATCGACAGGAAGGTATGGCCTTCGAATTCGCCGACGTCGTAGACACGGCAGACGTTCGCGTGCGACACCTGGCGCGCCATGCGCACTTCGGTGTGAAGCTGGGTCAGACGCGCGGGATCGCGATCGACGTCTTCGGGCAGGAATTTGAGCGCCACTGGCTGGCCGAGCCGCAGATCGTCGGCTCGATAGACCTCGCCCATGCCGCCCTTGCCCAGGCGTCCGACGATCCGGTAGCGCTGATCGAGCAGGCTGCCTGGCGGGAAGCGGCCGTGATCGATGTCCGGCGCCGTGGTCGTGAACCCGGACGATCCTGAAGAGGAGGACGCTGCCTTGTCGCCCCTGCTGGCAGGGGTTGTCGTGGCCACGCGGGCGGTGGCGAGGCCGTCGGCCAGCCTCGTTTCTTCGTCGGGCGGCTGCACGCGGCGATTCTATATTTAACCGAGGGGCTTTGCCCCTCGGACTCCCCTGCACGCTCTCTCGCGCGCCGCTTCGCCGGCGCGCTCCGTTCGCGTGGCTCGCTCGTGGTACTCGCTCGCGTCCTTGGGGAGGCTCTGCCCCTTGGTTGTCCGCTACGCACTCTCTGGCGCGCGGCTTCGCTGGTGGGCGCCGTTCGCGTGGCCCGCTCGCGATCGCCGGCGTGAGCGATCGCGCTATGTCTTTGATATACTTGCGCTACGCCGTTGCCGGAGACCGTCCAGATTCCCAACCGGTCGCTGTTCAGGCAGCCTGAGGTCTGCGAGCTCGCGCAGGTCCAGCCGTACGTGCTGCGCTCGTGGGAAGCGGAGTTCGCGGATCTGGGCGTGGCGAAGACGCAGGGCGGACCGCGTGTTTACCGGCGAGCCGACGTCGAGCGAGTGCTGCGGATCAAGCATCTGCTATTCGTCGAGGGGCTGACGCTGGCGGGGGCGCGGCGGCGGCTTCAGGACGAGCAGCCCGCGGGCGGATTCGATGAAGGCGGTGCGCTCGAGGATCTGCTGTCGAGCGACGCGCGCGAGCGGATCCTCTCGGTGCGGGCGGCGCTCCGCGAGCTGGCGATGATGCTGGCGTCGAAACCGGGCGACATCGCGTCTCCGGAGTTCACGCTCGACGCGCCCGTGCCGAAGCCGCGCGCGGCCCGCGCGCCCGCGGCAACGGCGAAGAAGGCGGGGAAGAAGAAGTAGGCCGGCGGATCGGGTGATTGTGCGATCGGTGGATCGGGTGATCTACGACGGTTGACCCGATCACGCAATCACCCGATGGTACGATTCGGGATGTAGCGCAGCCTGGTAGCGCACCTGACTGGGGGTCAGGGGGTCGTGGGTTCGAATCCCGCCATCCCGACCATTATAATCAGCAAGATACGGCCACGATTGATCGTGGCCGTTCTTACGTGGGCACATAGTCCGGCCGGCGAGCTTGCGGTAGAGCCAGTCGGGGAGCTCTGTCGAGCCGATCCAGCAGTCTCCGGCTTTCGTCCAAGCCTCGCGACGGCGATCGGCGTTGGTTTCCCTCCGTGGTGTAAAGTTTCGGCGCCGAGGAAGACTGACCAGTTGGCTGTCACCCTGACGGACCCGGAAATCGCCATCCTGATCGCGGAGCCTAAGCCGCTTCCCGCGAATTTTCTGACACGTTCTGTGCCCAAGCCTAAGCGGGGGCACAAGGAGTCAGAACTTGCAATCGACGGGAGTGCCGATTCGAAGTTTCGGCTCATATTCAGGATGGCGCTGTTCAATCAGCTGGATTTCTCAGTCATTCTCGCGGTCGACATACCGGGACATAGCGGATCGTTTAGGCTACGCCGATACAACGGCAAGTCGCACGAGCACACCAATCGAATAGAGGGCGACAGGATCTACGGCTTTCACATTCACATGGCGACCGAGCGATACCAGGCGTTCGGAGCTGCTGAGGACGGATACGCTGAGCTCACCGACCGCTACTCAGATTTTCAGACTGCGCTTCAATGTCTCGTGAGCGACTGTTCCTGCGTCGTCGCTTCAAGCAGTACACTGTTCTGAGGACTCCATGACTGACCAATCTGCCGCCAGCATCGAGCACGATCTGAAGCGGGCCGTATGCGAATCGGTGCGACTGGTTCCGGAGGGCTTAAACCGCTACCGAGTGTTCACTCCGTTCCTGCTTGACGATGGGGACCACCTGGCGATCGTGCTCAAGCAGGACGGCAACAGGTGGGTTCTGAGCGATGAGGGGCACACGTACATGCACCTCACGTACGACCTTGACGAGAAGGACTTTCAGAAGGGGACGCGTGCGACGATCATCGACAACGCACTGACCACGTTTTCCGTTGAGGATCGTGACGGCGAGCTCAGGCTGCCGATTCCAGATCAACACTACGGAGACGCCCTCTACAGCTTCGTGCAGGCCATTCTCAAAGTCTCGGACGTGACGTTCCTGACGCGAGAGCGCGTGCGTTCGACGTTCGTGGAAGATGTGAAGGACTTTCTAGTCGCTACCGCACAGGCGCTGCCCGGCACCGAAGTGGAACTCAACTGGCATGATCCAGATCATGACGCCGAAGGAAAGTACTCGGTTGACGCCAAGATTTCCAAACGCGGACTCTCTCCCCTGTTTGTGTACGCGTTACCGAACGACGACCGTGTCCGTGACGCGACTATTGGCTTGTTGCAGTACGAGCGGTGGAACGTTTTTCATCGTTCCGTCGGGGTTTTTGAGAATCAAGAGGGGATAAATCGAAAGGTGCTTGCCAGGTTCAGCGACGTCTGCGAGAAGATGTTCTCGAGCTTTTCGTCGAACCGCGAGCGCATCACTGGATACATCGCAACCGCGGTCAACCCCTGAGCGCGAAGCTCCGGTTTCGGCGGGCTGTCGACATCCCAGCCATTAGCCGCGGCCTGGCGTTGTCTAGAGTCCTCCGGACGGGGCATTGGCAGTTCTGCAACGTCGACCCCTTCGTCGTCAGGGCAACCCTTCTGGGATTTGCGCTGATTCTCCAATCTTCAAGATGCTACGGTCGGCCCGCGGCGCGCCGTCGTGCGAGGCACGAGCGCACCGCGGAATTCACCGGCGGCTGCGCCTCGCGCCAGCACAGGTCGCTGGCACGCCCGCCGAAGACTGCCGCGGTGTTCGGCGCGCCGCGAGCCGTGTGTCCTCCAGACGGGTTGTCGGGTTCCTCAGGATGCGAAGG
>DASXLB010000077.1 GCA_036496585.1 Vicinamibacterales bacterium | reverse complement strand
CGGCGACGACGTCGGGGCGGTCGGAACGACGCTCCCGCGACCGTGACAAGGGTGACAAGGACCGCGAGCGAACGACGCCGGCGGCCCGGATCGAGGACTTGCTCAAGGAAGGGCAGGAAGTCGTCGTTCAAGTCGTCAAAGAGCCGCTCGGCACCAAGGGCGCCCGAATTACATCGCACCTGAGTCTGCCGGGCCGATTCCTTGTGTACATGCCGACGGTCAACCACGTCGGCGTCTCGCGCAAGATCGAATCGCGCGAAGAGCGCGCGCGGCTCCGCGGCATCGTCAAGAAGTTCCGCGAGGAGCACGGGTTCGTCGGCGGCGTCATCATCCGGACGGCCGCCGCCAGCCGCTCCGAGGCCGACATCGTCAGCGATCTCGCCTACTTCCACGAGATCTGGACGTCGGTGCGCCAGAAGATGGAAGCGCGCCGCCCGCCGGCCGTCCTCTTCCAGGAGCAGAGCCTCGTCACCAAGCTCCTGCGCGACATGCTGACCGACGACTACACCGCCATCCGCATGGACGACGAGGCGGAGTACCGCCGCGTGTGCCAGCTCGTGGAGCGGATCATGCCGTCGCTGCTGCCGCGCGTGAAGCTTTACAACAAGGAATATCCGATCTTCGACGAGTACGGCGTGCAGGCCGAGATCGACAAGGCGCTGCGTCCGAAGGTGTGGCTCAAGTCTGGAGGCTATCTCGTCATCAACCAGACCGAGGCGCTCGTCGCGATCGACGTCAACACCGGGCGCTACGTCGGCAAGAAATCGAGCGGCCGGCTCGAAGACACGATCGTCAAGACGAACCTCGAGGCGGTGAAGGAGATCGTCCGCCAGATCCGTCTGCGCGATCTCGGCGGCATCATCGTCCTCGACCTGATCGACATGGAAGAGAAGAAGAACCGCCAGAAGGTCTTCCAGGAAGTCGAGAAGGAGCTGCGCCGGGACCGGTCGCCGAGCAAGCCGCTGCAGGTGAGCGACTTCGGCCTGGTGATCGTGACGCGCAAGCGGGTGAAGCAGAGTCTCGAGCGGCAGCTGACAGAGCCGTGTCCGTACTGTTCGGGGTCGGGCTCGATCAAGTCGGCGGCGACGATCTGCTACGAGATCCTGACCGAGCTGAAGAAGATCGGCCCCGAACTGGACGGGCAGGGCGTACTGCTCCGCGTCAACCCCGATATCGCGCGCGCCCTCAAGGAAGAGGAGAGCGCCATGGTGCGCGACGCCCAGCAGGTGCTCGGCCGGCCGTTGACGATCCGTCCCGACGCCCACTTGCACCACGAGCAGTTCGACGTGATGGCGATCTGACGGCGGGCTGACGCGAGGACTCGGAGCCACAAAAAAAGGCCCGGCGCAGCGCCGGGCCTTTTCGTTTTCGGTCCTGTCTTCGCTGGCGCTAGCTCTTCGTCAGGTGGACCAGGTAGTAGTTGCCGCCCTTGTTGATCCAGACGCGCACGTAATCGCCGCCCTTGAGGGCCTCGACCTTGGCGCCGCCGGCCGGCGGGGGGGTGTCCTTCTGGACGAGCTGCTTCTCCTCGGCGGGGACGATCGAGACGACCTCACGCCCGGCGACCTGGCCGCCCTTGACGAACTCGACCCAACGCTCGAGCTTCTGATCGCTGCCCTTGGCGTCCGGTTTCGCTTCGTCGGCTGTCAACCTGACCTGGTACGTGCCAGCCGCCAGGTCCTTGCCGTCGGCCTTCACGCCTTTGGGAATGTGCACCATTCCGAGCGCCATCGGACCGGGGGCTGTCGCGTCCGCCGCCGTGTTGGGCTGTGACTTTGGGGCGGTGTGGGCGGCCGCGGCGCTGTCTCCGGCCGCCTTGCTCGTCCCCTTCTTCTTGGTTGCCGCCGGTTGCATGGCGGGCTGTTCCGCGGTGGTGGCCGCGGCAGGCGTTGCGGCCTGCTTCGTGGCACCGGCGGCCGGCTGCTTCGCCGAGGGAGCGGTCGACTGCGCGAAGGCGGTCGCGCCGAGCGCGACGGCTCCCGCCAGGGTGCCTACGATCACAAACTTCTTCATCTCTGCCTCCAAGCCTGACTCCTCAGGACTGGGATTGCCCGATTGCGTAGTCGATTATAACGGGACACACGCCTTTCGGCGAAGCAAAGCAAGGGGAGTGCCATTTAAGCGGTACGGCGGCCTATCGCTTCGTAATCACGACCGAACCGCTGAACGTGCTCACGTCGAGGACGGCGCTGCCGTCGCCCCACGTGCCGGCGAGATGGCGGCCGCTGGTGCGGTCGCGCGCGGTGATGGGGAAGTCGTCGGAGCGGATCTGCCCGGAGAAGCTCCTGGCGTCGAGTTCGAAGCCGGTGGTACCGCTCAACGCGACGCGCACCTCGCCCGAAAATCCCTTCAGCTCGTAGCGGCCGTTCCGGGCGAGCTGGCCCGAGAAGCTGATGTTGCCGCTCGTGGTATGCGCCTCGACGCGGTCGCAGCGCATCTCTTCCAGCAGCAGGTTGCCGCTCACCGATCCCGACTCCACGCGCTGAGCGGTGACACGGCGCAGCGTCACGTCGCCGCTGACGCTCGACGCCTCGAGCGGCCCGTCGGCCTGTCCGTCGATCACCTCGACGTTGCCCGAAATCGACTTGACCGTGCCGACGCGGCCGCCGCCGCTGACGCGGACGTCACCGCTGATCGACTTGGCGGTGATGTCTCCCTTGATGTCGGTGATCTTGACGTCGCCCGAGATCGTGTCGATGGCCAGGTGGATGCCGGCCGGCGCGGTGACGTTGTAGGCGACCGTCACGTTCAGGTTGCGGCGGTTGCTGCGGCGCATCTCGTCCCCGCCGGGGTAGTGCGTCTTCACCTCGACCCGATCGGGCCGTTCGGTCGCGTCGACGGTGACGAGCTGCAGCAGGTCGCGCGCGTCGGCGGCATCGCGGCCGCGCGCGATCTTGACGATTTCCACCACGGTGTCGCTGCCGCCGCGGCTGACCGTGATGTCGCCGGCGATGTTGCCGAGCATCAGCAGGCCGGAGGCGCCGAGATGGAAGGTCCGGGTCGTGCGCTCGGTCTGCTGCTCACGGCTGTCATCGCGGTCGCGGCGCTGGTACGCAGTGGCGCCCCCGTGCTTCGACTTGACGACCACGCGATCGGGGTAGACCTGCGCGCCGACGGCGGCCTGTGCCATGACGAGGGCAATAAGCGCTCCGATGAGAAATCTCTTCATGATTTGTTGACGAGCTGGGCTGCGGCGGCATTGTTGCCCTGGCGCATTTCGTTGATGAGCGCGATCGTGTCCTGCAGGAGCGAGACTTTCTGCCGCAGCGCCTCGAAGAGCGTTTCGCGGGCCGCGACGCTTGCCGGCTCCGCCTTGACCGCGGCGCGGTTCTCGGCGATTGCGCGGTCGATGATTCCGAGGTTCTTGTCGATGACCGCCGACGTGCCGGGATCGATCGCGCCGCCGTTGGCTCGCGCGACCTTCTCGAGATCCGCGATCGCTTTCTCGAACTGCTGCTGCGCGGCGTCGACCGCGGTCTGCGCGGCTTCCACGGACGGCGAGCCGGACCCCGCGGCGGCAGGCGCCGAGACGGCGGCCGCCGCCTGGCTGCCGGCGCGGGTCGGGGCCGGCGCCGATCGAACCAGCATGAGGATCGACGCGCCGGCCGCGAGCACCAGCGCCGCGGCAATCGCCAGCCAGCCGTACGACCAGCGCAGGCCGCACGGCGCGTCGGCGATCGCGACCAGCCGCGCCGGTTCGGGCGACTCGCGCTGCTCGCGGCGGAGCCGACCGGCGATCTGCAGCCACGCGCCATCCGGCGGCGCGAGCGGCGGCAGCGCCGCGGCGGCGTCGCGAATCCGTTCGAGATCGGTCCGTAGCGCCTGGCATGCCTCGCACTGCCCGAGATGCTGCTCGAGCTCGGCGCGGCGGATCGGTCCGAGCGCGCCGTCCACCAGCTCCTGAATCCGTTCGATGTGACGCTCGCAGGTCATGGCGTGTCAGACAGTAGTTTCCGCAATCGCATTCGCGCCTTGTGGACCTGAGATTTCGAGGTCCCTTCGGCAATCCCCAGCAGTTCGGCGACTTCCTTGTGCTCGAGGCCTTCGACATCGTGCAGCACGAAGGCGGCGCGGCAGCCATCGGGCAGCTCGCCCAGCGCCCGTTCCAGGTCGATCCTCGCCACCGCGCTGTCCGCCAGCCGGTGGGTGGTTCCTCCGACCGCCAGCGCGGTTTCGTCCAGCGCGTCGGTCAGCTGGCCCATGCGCGCCGCCCGGCTGCGCACGTAGTCGAGCACGTGGTTCGTCGCCAGACGGTACAACCACGTGCCGAGCGCGGCGTCGCCGCGAAAACTCTCCAGTTTCCTGTGCGCGGAGAGAAAGATCTCCTGCAGCAGGTCCTCGGCGTCGGTGGCGTTGCCGACCATCCGGTAGGCCAGGCTGTAGAGCCGTCCGGCGTGAGCCTTGTAGAGCTGCTCGAACGCTCCCAGATCGCCGCCGCGACACCGCGCCACCAGCGCGAGGTCTGCTTCTTTAGACGTCGGCATGCTCCGGCCGCGTTGCCCTGCGCACGGCCCTACTTACGAAAAACGAAGCGTTTTCGATCGAAATCGCGGACGCGGCGGCCGTGCACCGACAGCCCTTCGGCGGCGAGGAGCGCCCGTTTCAGGTGCTCGTGACCGCCGTAGCCGCCGAGCCGTCCGCCGGCGGTGATCACCCGGTGGCAGGGCACACCCGCCGCGGTGCAGCCCTTCATGATATTGCCGACGGCGCGTGCGGCGCGCGGCGCGCCCGCGGCCCCGGCCACGTCGCCGTAAGTGGCGACCCGGCCCACCGGGATGCGGCGCACGGCCGCCAGCACGCGCGTACGAAACCTGGCCGACGGGGCGATCGGGGCCGTGGCGGGTCCTACTGCTTCAGCGCAGGTGTCAGCACGTGGCCGTCGGTCGAGGCGAGCCGTACGCCGACGATCGCTGCGAGCGTCGGCGCGATGTCGACCGGCGACGCCGGTTCGCTGCGCGGACCGGGACGAATGCCCGCCCCGAAGAGGACGATCGGCACGTGCTGATCGTACGGGTTGGGCGTGCCGTGCGTCGTCACCACCGCCCCGATGATCCAGTTCTCCTTGGGGATGACGAGCAGATCACCGCTGCGGCCAGGGTAGTAGCTCAGCGCCGCCGCGCGGATCTGCGGATCCTTCGACGTGCGGGCCGCCTCGGTGTTGACCTGGTCGGCGGTCAGCACGCGTGCGACCCCCGAGAGTTTCGACATGGCGTCGATCACCGCCCGGGTCGTCTTCTCGTCGGCGCGCAGGCGGTCGTAGACACCCGGCTTCAGGTAGACGTCGGCAGACGCCACGGCCACCACGAACGGCCCGTCGCCGTACTGGGCGGACTTGAGCACCGCGTCAACCGAATTGCCGAGCACATTGGTCAGGACGCGGCCGCCCTGGCTCTGCTCGGGGATGTCGGCGACGCCGTGGTCGGCCGTGAGCGCGAGGACGTAGTTGCCGGCCCCCACTTTCTCGTCGAGGTGCGCCAGCAGCCGGCCGAGCACCCGGTCGACGTGGACCAGATCGTCCTGTATTTCATGGCTGCGCGGCCCGTAGCTGTGGCCGATGATGTCGAGCGTGGAGAAGCTCACACCGAGGAAGTCGGTCGCCTCTCCCTGCCCCAGCTTGTTGGCGTCGATGGCCGCCTCGGCCATCTGCTCGACGTACTGGTCGGCGTACGGCGATGAGATCCAGTGCGCGAAGAAGGTGGGACCCCCTCCGGGGCCGAGCGGGTGCGGGAACGTCGTCGACCAGCCGTTGGGTTTCCCCTCGCCTGGCCCGTCGTCCGGGCCGGTGTAGCGATCTTCGGGCAGGACGCGCTCCCACGTCTTGCCGCCGTCGCGATCGATCGGGTTGGCGGTGACGAATCCGGCGGCCCACGCGAGCGGTTCCTTGGCGAAGGCGCTCGAGGTGGTCCACGCGCCGCGCTCGTCGAGCCAGATCACCGCGTCGGCCTCGTGGCCGGCGAGGCCGATCGCCGAGCGCGCCTTGATCGCCATGGTGACGCTGCGTCCCTTGAGCTGCGCCTTCATCGTCTCGGCGAACGACGGCGTCAGCATCCGCACCGCGCTATCGCCGATCCCCGCGAGCCTGCCGTAGGAAATCTCGGTGGTATCCGGATCGGCGGTGCAGGTGATGGACTTGCCGCTCTCGCGATCGAACCACGCATTCTGGATGATGCCGTGATGATAGGGGTAGGTGCCGGTGCCGACGGTGGTGTGGCCGACGCAGGTGATCGTCTCGAGATACGGATAGGCGGCGTTCTGAAACCAGGCGCCTTCCGTGGTCAGCCGCTTCAGTCCCTGATCGTAGAGCGACGCGTAGCGCGTGAGATAGTCCGCGCGCATCTGATCGACGACCACCACGACGACCAGCTTGGGATGCGCCGCCTGCGCGGCGGCGGCGGGCACGATCGGGCGCGCCAGGACGAGCAGGGCGGCGGCCAGGACACACACACGGAGGGACTGTCTCATCGTTTCAACACCGGGAGATAGCAGAGCGCGCCGATGTACACATCGTATACCGCACACGAGATCGCGTACCACCGCGGCGCCAGCCCCTCGGGCAGCAGCCCCGGCCGGTGCGCGACGTCGAGAACGGCGTGCGCCGCGAAGGCGACGGCGACGATCGTCAGCGCCTGCCGCGGCTCCTTGACCATGCTCAGCCCGGCGGCGATCAGGAAGCCGATGGCGAGCGCGACGTCGAAGCCGACCCCGGGCTCGGTGTCGCGGACCGCCGCGAAACCGATGTAGGCGCCGGCGGTCAGGGTCAGCAGAAGCGCCGCGAACTGCGCCACCCGCAGTTCGTCGATCAGCCGCTGCGGTGTCGATGACGGCTGCGCGGCGGTCCGCACCGCGAGCCAGGTGAAGCCGGCCGCCAGCCCGCCGAAGCCGACGAGGACCGTTCGCAGGACTTCGCTCACGCGGTTTCGAGGAAGCTCAACGGATCGAGCGAATACTCGTCGGGATCGACCGGCGACACGACGTTCTCGAGCAGTTGCTCCCCCTGGCGATCGGGCTGCGGCTCCCACAGGTTCCGCTCGAACGGCAGGTCGAGGCGCGTGCCGTCGGCGGCGAACAGGACGCGGACCCGCGGCCGGTGCGGGTCCGGCGCGTGCACGTGCAGAACCACGGCGACTTCGCCGCTGCTCAGTTTCACCAGATTGCCCGGCGGATAGATCCCGAGCAGCTGGACGAACCGCCGCACCAGGTTCTGATCCATCTGAGCCCCTTCGTTCTTCTTGAGGACCGCCAGGATGCGATCGGTCGGATACGCCTGTTGATAGGTGCGCTGCGAGCGCATCGCGTCGTAGACGTCGGCGATCGCGCACAGCATCGACGCCAGGTTCAGCTGCCCCCGCTTCACGCTGAACGGATAGCCGCTGCCGTCGAGGCGCAGGTGGTGCTCGAAGGCCACGACCGGCGCCAGGATCGGCATCTCGGGCGTTCCCCGCAGGATCTCCGCGCCGTCGACGACGTGCCGACGCATGATCACGAATTCCTCGTCGGTCAGCTTGTCCGGCTTGTTCAGAATCTCCTTCGGCGTACGCACCTTGCCGATGTCGTGCATGAGCGCCGACATGCCGAACTCGCGCAGCAGCTTGCCGTCGATCCCGACGGCGCGCGCCTGCGCCATCGTCAGGATCGACACGTTCACCATGTGGGTGAACGTGTAGTTGTCGTAGTTGCGCATCGCGGTCAGCGCCATCAGCGCATTGCGGTTCTGCGTCACCGCGTCGGCGAGGCCTTCGACCGTCTCGAGCGCCGCCGGCGCGTCCGGAACCCCCTCGGATTCGGCGCTCCGCCAGGCGATCTCCGCCGCGGCGACGGCGTTGGAATACATCTGGCGGATCGCCGCGATATCGCTGGCGATGCCGTCCTTGTCCGAGTCGTCCTCGCTCTTCAACCGGCCGATGCGGACGTGCGGGGTCGACAGGTCCTTCTCGGCGTCCCCTCGTGCGCCGAGGCGGGAAAGGTTCCGCATGACCGTGGCGAGCTCGTCCTCGGTGACTCCGCGCTCGAAGGCGATCCGCTCGACCTTGTGGTCCTTCAGCTTGCGGATCAGCTCGCTCATCGTCGCGCTCACCTTGGGCAGCGGCGTGTCGGCGACGACGAGCTCGGTGCCGACGATGCCGATCGCGATCGAGGGCTGCTGCTGGTGCAGGGTGGCAAGCGTGGCGACCAGCGCGCTCATGTTGCGGGCGACCAGCGGGTGATCGGCGGCGTAGAGCTGCGCGGCGCGGACGCCGGCTGCGATCCGCCGAAGCAGGTCATCGTAGAGGGTGAGCCGCGAGACCGGTTCGCTCATGAAGTCAGGTGATCCGTTTGAGTTCAGCCCTGGCCGCGGCGCGGGTGCCGAACGGGCCGCTGGCGCTTGCATCGCGCAGCGCCTCGACGGCGGCCGGCGTGCCGATCCGCCGCAGCGCCTGCGCGGCCGCCGCGCGCGTACGGCGCGTGCGCAGCGGCGCGGTCCAGGTCCCCTGGTGCATCGCGTGCTTCAGCGCGTCGACGGCGTCGGCGCCGCCGTGCGAGCCGAGCGCCTCCACCGCGCCGGCGTAGAGGGCCGGGAACTGCTTCCGGTTGAGGTGCCGCACCAGATATGAGAAGAGCGGCGCCGCGCGTTCGTCGCGCGTCGACTGCAGCTCGGCGATCAGCGTGTCGCGCGGACGGCCGGTGCTGGTGGTCAGCGCCTGCAGCAGGATCTGCGACGCCGCTTCGCTGCCGTTGAAGACGAGCGCCTGGACGGCTTCTCGCTGCACCAGCGGTTCGGTGTCGGTGAGCAGCGGCACCAGCTCGCGCAGCCCCTCGGCGCCGCCGAACTCGCGCAGCAGGAACGCCGCCGTCCGCCGCACTTCCCAGTTCGCCGCGTGCATCAGCTGCTGCACCGAGTCGCGGCCCGCCGCGCCGAAGCCGACCAGGATGTCGCGCAGGCGGCGGCGCGCGCGCGCGTCCTGTTCGGCCGACAGCGCCTCGGCCAGTGGTGCGATCACGGCCGGTCCGATCGCGTGCGCGAGCCGCTTCAGCCCTTCATAGGTCTCGTCGCTGGCGGTGCGAAGCTCTTTGCCGGCCTGGCGGATCATCGCGCCGCCGCCCAGGCGTTCGAGCGCTCCCCGGCACGGCGCCGCGCGCCGGGGGTCGCGCTGTCCTTCCTGCGCCACCGACCCAGCCAGATCGACGGCCGTCTCGAAATGGCCGACCCGGACCAGATCCTCGGCGTGCGCGATCGCGGTGTCGGCGATGTCGCGCCAGCGCGCCGGATCCTCCTCGATACGGAGCAGGTCGCGGAGCAGCTGGTGGTCGAGATCGCGCAGGGCGCCGTCGGAGACCGTCGCCAGCCATGCCGCGATGCGCTCCGGGGGGTCGTCGCTCGCCGCCTCGACGTCGACCGCGCGCGCGCGCGCGCCGCTCAGCTCGCGCCCGTAGGCCTCCGAGACGAACTTCTCGTCCTTGTAGGACGTGAGCATGGTCTCGACCCGTTTCCACATCTCCTCGAACGCGCCCTGGTCCCCGAGGTCCGAGCCGGCGGCCTCCGTTTCGGCGAGCGCCAGCAACTGGCGCTGCCGGTCGGTGTCGGGAACGAGCGCGTGGAATGCCTGCGCCAACCGGTCGGTCGGACCGCGTTCGGCAATCACCGAGTTCGAGACGAAGCTCGCCACCGCGCCGTCGCTCATGCGATGCACCATGGCGTTGACGACGTCGACGTTGCCGACCATGGCGTCGGGCTGGGCGCGGTGGACGAGCAGCTCGAGCATCGCCTCCGCCGACAGCCGGCCGGCGGCGTGGCCCATGTGCCGCAGCGTCTGATCGAGCTGCGCCGGGTTGGCGCGCGATACGTATTCGGCCAGGCCGCGCAGGATGTTGAGGAACGCGCCGACCCGTACCGCGCCGGGGTGATTCTCGGTGCGCTTCTCCAGCTCCGCCATCATCACGGTGAGCCGGGCCGGATCGCCGACCAGATCCAGCAGCAGCCGCATCCCCGACTCGTCGAGCTCGAGCTGCTGGCCGAGCGCCGCGGCGACCAGGCGGTCGACGAACGCGGCGTCCCCTTGTTTCTCGCGCAGGACCTCGGCGTAGTCGATCTCCCGGAGCTCGAGGCTCGGGCCGCCGGCCGTCGCCCACAGTGCGGCGATGCCGCCGTCGGCGCGGATGTCTTCCGGCGCGCGGCCGAGGAGCGCGAGCAGCGTGCGCCAGGACTCGGCGCCGGCGCCGACGTTGAGGGTCAGGGATCCGACCAGCTGCCGCCGCAGCAGATCCGAGAGTTCGACCATCGCCGCGTCGGGCTTGGCCGGCGCGGTGTTGTGGACGAAGAGCGCGTGCGGCCGCACCTCGATCGCGAACGGCCCCGCCGCGGTCAGCGCGGCCGTCATCTCGGTCAGGCGGCCCAGCGTCGCCGTGATGGCCGGGTGCGCGGCGGGATAGAGCGACACCGCGCGCGCCGCCGCCTTGAAGGCGCGCGAGAACTCCGCAAGCCTCGCGGCGGTGTCGGCGTCGAGCGTCGCGCGCGTCTCTGACATGCGTCCGTTTACAGGTACTCCAGGGGATCGATGCCGGCGACGTCAGGATCGACGGCTTCGACCACAGCCCAAGTGTAGTCGCCTCGGCCGTCCGGTTCCCAGGTATTGACCAGGATCGGCGACTCGTGCGCGTGTCCGGCGCGGTCGCGCACGACGCGCACCTGCGGGCGGAAGGGATCGTCTGGGTGCTCGTGGGTGACGACCCCGATCTCCTCCGTCTGCAGCCGAACCACGGTGCCGATGGGAAACAGGCCGATCAGGTTGATGAACCGGCGCAGCAGCTTCGGGTGGAACGACGTGTCGTCCTTGCGCGCCATGATCGACTTGATGCGATCGCTCGGCAGCCCCTGCCGATAGACGCGGTTGCTGCGGAGCGCATCGTAGACGTCGACGATGCTGACGATCTGCGTGCAGAGGTTGAGCTGCCGCGCCGCGATCCCGGTCGGGTAGCCTGACAGATCCTGCCGCAGGTGATGCTCGAAGGCGACGATCGGCGCCAGCGCCGGCATCTCGGGCGTCCGTCGCAGGATGTGCGCGCCGTCGATGACGTGCCGCTGCATGATCGCGAACTCCTCGCGGGTCAGCGTGTCCGGCTTGTTGAGCACCTCCGGCGGCGTGTTCACCTTGCCGATGTCGTGCATCAGGGCGGCGAAGCCGAACTCGCGCAGCCGCGACCCCTCGAGGTTGAGCGAGCGCGCCAGCGCCATCGCCAGCACCGACACGTTCACCATGTGCGTGAACGTGTAGTTGTCGTACTTCTTGAGTGCGGTCAGCGCCAGAAGCGAGGTGCGGTCGCCGCCGACGAGCTTGGCGAGGCTGTCGATGATCGTCCGGGCGGCGTGCGGATCCGGCTTGTCGCCCGCCCGGGCCTGCCGCCAGAGCTGCTCAGCGGTCTCGACCGCCGTGCCGTAGACCCGGCGTGCCGCCGCCATGCCGGCCGGCGGCGGGTCGCCGCTGTCGAGCGACAGCCGGCCGATGACGATGCGGCTCACGCCGCCTTGCCGCAGCCGCGCCGGCAGCGTCGCGGCGGCCTGCCGTTGCGACAGCTCGACGACGAAGACGCGCAGCTCGTCGCGGGTGACGCCGCGCTGCAGGGTGATCTTCTCGATCTCGCGCTCGCGCAGCTCGCGCGCCAGGGCGGCGAGCGCTGCCGACCTTGGCAGCCGCTCGCCGTTGACGACCACGTCGTCGCCAACGACGCCGATGACGGCACTGCCGGTCGGCTGCGTGGCCGACTGGCACAGGCCGGCGAGCGCATCGAGGCTGCGCTGCACCAGCGGGTGCGACGGCGAATAGAGCGCCGCGCTGCGCACCGCGGCGGCGAGCCGCCGCACCAGATCGTCGTGCACCGACGCGCCGGCGGCGGTCGTCACCACTGCGACCCCTCCGTGCGCGCCAGCCGGCGCAGCATGCGATCGCCGTTCCGCGCCGCCTCGTCGAGCGCGTGCGCCGCGCCTGGCGTCTTGATCGCCCGCAGCGCGGCGACCGACTTCTCGCGGACCGCCTTCACCCGCCGGCGCGCCAGCAGCTTGTTCTTGCGGAGCAGCCCGGCCAGCGCCGCCACCGCCTGGTCGTCGCCGACCTGCGCCATCGCCTCCAGCGTCTCGAGCACGATCGGGTGATCGGCGCCGAAGGGGTCGCTGTCCTCGACGATTCGCACCAGCACCGGGACAACGCGGGCGTCGCGCTGCGCCACCAACGCGTCGACGACCGCGCGGCGCTGTTCGCCGGAAGCGGCCCGCAGCACCGTATGGATCGCCCGCGCGGCCGCCGGATCGCTGATGCCGGCGAGGGCGCGCACCGCCGCAGTTGTGACGCGGGCGTCGCTGCCCCGCAGCAGCGGCTGGAGCAGCGGCACGCACTCGGGTGCCGCGATGTCGCCGAGCAGATCCGCGGCGTTGCGCTGCGCGGCCCATCGGGCGCTGCCGACCAGCGGCGCGAGCCGGCTGGCCGCCTTGCCGCCGTAGCCGCGGATGATCGCCGCGGCGCGCGTCCGCCCCTCGGTCGGCGCCTCCGACTCGAGCTGCGTCCGCAGCGCGTCGATCGCCGCCGGCCCGATGCACTCGCACAGCTCCGCGAACAGCGCCGCTTCCGTCGTGGTCATGTCGCCCAGGAGATCGGCCGCCTCGTGGAACGCGACCGTCGCCACCAAGCCGTCGAGCGCCACCCGGCTCGCGTCGCCGGGGGCCCCCGCCGCGTCGACGGCCTGGCGCTGCAGCGCCGTCGCCACCGCCAGCGCCGACGCATAGTCGCCGGCCAGCAGCAGATCCTCGGCGAGCGCCGCGACGTCGCGCGCCAGCTGCGGCGCTTTTGCCGGATCGCGCTCGAGCGTCAGCAGATCAATCAGCAGCGTCGCCGAGAGCCGGCGGACGTTGTCCTGGTCGAGCGTGTCGATCAGGGCGACGAGATCCGCCGGCAGGTCGGCCGCCATCCGCTCGGCGCGGTCGCCGACGCCGTCGAGCCCGGTGCGGTACGACGGCGACACGAACGGACGCTCGTCGTGGGTGAGCAGCAGCGCTTCCATGGACGACCAGAGCGACTCGAACGCGTCCTGGCGCCCGAACTCGGTTTCGCTCAGCATCCGCCGGGTCAGAGTCAGCACCCGCGCCTTGCGTTCGTCGTCGCCGGCGATCGTGTGGAACACCGCGGCGAGCCGCCGGGACGCCTGTCCCTGGATGGCCAGCGTCGTCGCCAGCAGCTGCGCGACATTGACATCGTCGAGCGCGTCGATGATCCCTGCGACCACGCCGCCTCGCCCGGCGACGTCCGACAGGCCTTCGCCCGTCGCGGCGTCGCCGATCGCCGCGCCGCCGAGCATCTGCATCACGACGTGCGGGTGGAGCTGCGCCGTGGCGGCCGCGATGTTCTGCATCACCTCGTGGCGGCGCTCGGGCGACAGCACGTCGACGATGCCGACGAGATGATGGTAGGCCGCGACGACGGCCGCGGCCTGCGAGGTGAGCATCGGCGAGCCGTCGGCCGCGTGGTGCGCCGCGATGACGTCCTGCGCGAGCGCGCCGATCGCGCCCGCATCCCCGGAGATCTCGAGGAGCCGCGTCTGCAGACCGGGGTCGCCTGGCCGCCGGCGGTCGAGGACGGCCCGCACGATCGCGCGCCACGGATCGTCCTTGCGCCGGACCCGATCGGGGCTCTCGGGGTCCTGCAGCACCTGGCTGAAGTCAATCTGCTCGAGGGTGATGGCGGGGTCCCCGTCGGCGCTCCAGACCGCCGCCGGACCGCCGCGCTGCCGGACGGCGCGTGGGTCCTCGCAGAGGAGGGCGAGCAGCCGCTGCAGCGCGGTGGCGGCGATGCCGCCCGTCCACGCGATCTGCAGGACGTCGCGCTCGTGCAGCCAGCGCGCCGCGTCGGCGATCGCCGCCGGCTCGGGGCCTGCCGGGACGCCGCCGACGAGCAGGGTGTCGGGCGTGACAGCGAAGGAGAACGGCTGCCCGCCGCCGGCGGCCGCGGACGCCGCGCCGAGGCGATCGAGTGATTCCCGCACCGCCGGATGTTCGGGAGGGTAGAGCGCCCAGGTGCGCGCCGCGGCGAGCAGCGCACGCGCCAAAACCGCCAAGCGCCGCGAGAGGTCCGGTGAGAGGGTCGTGGCGTCGGCCATTTCGAAGGGAATGGGCGCGGTGAATTATACTCTTCGCCGCTCCCCATGCGCGCCGTCGATCTCATACGCATCAAACGGGATGGCGGCGAACTCGATCGCGCCGCGCTCGACTGGTTCGTCGCGGGGGTCACCGACGGGTCCCTCCCCGACTATCAGGCCTCGGCGCTGCTGATGGCCATCGTGCTCCGCGGCATGACGGCCGAGGAAACGGCCCGCCTGACCGACGCCATGGTGCGGTCCGGCGTCCGCGTCGACTACCCCGGCCTGGCGCATCGCGCCGTCGACAAGCACAGCACTGGTGGTGTCGGCGACAAGACGTCGCTCATTCTTGCGCCACTGGCGGCGGCCTGCGGTGCGCCCGTACCGATGATGTCGGGCCGCGGCCTCGGGCATACCGGCGGCACCCTCGACAAGCTCGAGTCGATTCCCGGCTTCCGCACGCGGCTGCAGCTCGACGAGCTGCGGCGCGCGGTCGCGACCATCGGCTGCGCCCTCATCGGCCAGACCGCCGAGGTCGCTCCCGCGGATCGCACCCTCTACTCGCTGCGCGACGTCACCGGCACGGTCGAGAGCATTCCGCTCATCACCGCCTCGATCATGAGCAAGAAGATCGCCGAAGGTGTCGGCGGGCTGGTGCTCGACGTGAAGTGCGGCGACGGCGCGTTCATGAAGACCGAAGACGAGGCGCGGCGGCTGGCGCAGTCGCTGGTCGCCACCGGCGAAGCCAACGGCGTCCGCACCGAGGCGCTGATCACCGCGATGGAGTTCCCGCTGGGGCGCGCCGTCGGGAACGCGCTCGAGGTGATCGAGTCGCTGGAGACGCTGAAAGGGCGCGGTCCGGCAGATCTGGAAGCGCTCTCGGTGGAGTTCGCAGCGCGCATGCTGGTGCTCGCCGGCGTCGAGGCCGATCTCGGCGCCGCCGCCGCGCGGGTGCGGGGGGCGCTGGCGTCGGGGGCCGGGCTCGAGAAGTTCCGGGAGATCGTCCGCAATCAGGGGGGGGATCCATCGGTGGTGGACGACTACGCGAAGCTGCCGTCCGCGCCGGACCGCGCCGCGATCGCGGCTCCTTGCGACGGCTACGTGACGGCCATGAAGGCGGAGGCCGTCGGGCGCGCCGCGGTGCTGCTCGGGGCCGGCCGCGATCGCGTCGACGCCGCCGTCGATCACGCGGTCGGGTTCGTCATCACGGCGCCGGCCGGGACGCGGGTGAGCCGGGGCGACCAGATCATCGAGATTCACCATCGGGCCGGTCACGGTCTCGCGGAAGCGCGCGCGCTTCTCGAGCAGGCGATCGTGATCGGGTCCGAGCCGCTCCGATCCGGGCCCCTGGTGCTGGACCGCCTGGCGCGGCAACGGACGCCGGGTTATTGAGGGCTGACGCGAACCACGCGCTGCCGACTGCGAACTGCCAACTGGAGCCCAATGCATGGCCGAAGCCAACACGACCGGCGCCCCCGCCTATCCACCGCCACCGCCCCGTGTTCCGTACGATCGGCGCGACGCGACGGTGATCGGCGCCGCGCTCGCGGCGGCTGCGGTGTGCGCGTTGACCGCCAACCTGCTGCACCTCCCGCAGCTGCAGCCGCTCACCGGATTGATCGTCCTGATGACGATCGCCTTCGCCTTCTCGACCAACCGGCGGGCCATCGACACGCGCACCGTCGCCTGGGGCCTGAGCCTGCAGATCCTCTTCGCGCTGATCGTGCTGAAGACGGCGGCCGGCCGCCTCGTCTTCCAGAAGCTCGCCGGGGTGATCAACCGGCTGCTCGACTTCGCGTTCGTCGGGTCCAGCTTCGTGTTCGGCCCGCTCGGCAGCAAGACGGCCTGGCCCCAGATCATGACCAAGGTGCTCGGCCCCGACGGCGCCCAGTACGGCGTGATCTTCGCGTTCCAGGTGCTGCCGACGATCATCTTCATCGCCGCGCTCTTCGCGATCCTCTATTACTTCGGGGTCATGCAGGTGGTCGTGCGCGCCTTCGCCATCCTGATGCGGCGCGTGATGCGCGCCAGCGGCGCCGAGTCGCTCAATGTGGCGGCCTCCATCTTCATGGGGCAGACCGAGGCGCCGCTGACGATCCGTCCCTTCATCCCGCGGATGACCGAGTCGGAGCTGATGACGGTCATGACCGCCGGGATGGCACACATCTCCGGCGGGATCATGGCCGCCTACATCCTGTTCGGCATCAAGGCCGAGCACCTGCTGACCGCGGTCATCATGACGGCGCCCGGCACGCTGATGATGGCGAAGATGTTCGTGCCGGAGACGCAGTCGCCGGAAACGGCCGGCACCGTCAAGCTCGAGATCGAGCGCACCGACGTCAACGTCATCGACGCGGCGGGGCGCGGCACCGGCGAAGGGCTGCAGCTGGCGCTCAACGTCGGCGCGATGCTGATCTCGTTTCTCGCGCTGATCGCGCTGGTCAACGCCTTGCTCGGCGTCGTCCACCTGAGCCTCGAGGAGATCTTCGGCTGGGTCTTCTCGCCGATCGCCTGGGCGATGGGCGTTCCCTGGAAGGACGCCGGGGTGATCGGCAACCTGCTCGGCACGCGGATGGCGCTCAACGAATTCGTCGCGTATTCGAAGCTCGGCCCGATGGCCGCGACGCTCGATCCCAAGTCGTTCACGATCGCCACGTTCGCGCTGTGCGGCTTCGCCAACTTCAGCTCGATCGGGATCCAGATCGGCGGCATCGGCGCGCTGGCGCCGTCGCGCCGCCACGATCTGGCGCGGCTCGGCCTGCGTGCGATGATCGCCGGCACACTGGCGAATTTCATCACCGCGACGATTGCGGGATTCCTGTTGTGATGAAGCCGTGGGCGGTGGGTCGCTGATGACATATCTCAACAGGGTTGACGAGGCCGTCGCGGCGATCCGGGCGCGGGTGCCGGAGGTGCCGGAGGTGGCTGTGGTACTGGGGTCCGGCCTGGGCGACTTCGCGAACCGCCTCGCCGATGCCACCGTGCTCCCGTACGCGGATCTGCCGCACTGGCCGGCGTCGAACGTGGTCGGCCATGCCGGCAGGCTGGTGACGGGCGTGCTCGCCGGCCGCCGCGTCGCGGCGTTATCGGGGCGCGTGCACGTCTACGAGGGGCACGACCAGCGGACGGTGTCCTTCGCGGTGCGGGTTCTGGGTCGGCTGGGCGTAAAGGTGCTGATTCTCACCAACGCCGCCGGCGGCATCAACGCCGTGCTGAAGCCCGGCACGCTGATGATCATCGACGATCACATCAATCTGCTCGGCAGCAATCCGCTCGTCGGGCCGAACGAAGACGCCTTTGGCGCGCGTTTCCCCGACATGACCGAGGTGTACTCGACGCGCCTGCGCCGCCTGGCCGACGAGGCCGCGCGCGCCCAGGGGCTCGCCATCGGTCACGGCGTCTACGTGGCCCTGCATGGGCCGAGCTACGAGACGCCGGCGGAGATCAGGTTTCTGCGCGCCATCGGCGCCGATGCCGTCGGCATGTCGACGGTTCCCGAGGCCATCGTCGCCAGGCACATGGGGGTGGACGTGCTCGGCATCTCCTGCATCACCAACGCCGCTGCGGGCGTGCTGCCGCAGCCGCTCGACCACAACGAAGTGATGGAGGTGGCCCGCCGCGTGCGCGACGGCTTCGCCGCGCTGCTGGAAGGGATCATTGGCCGCCTCTGACGCTCGCCGGATCGGCGAGCGCCGCGTGCGCACGCGCGACCGCCGCGAGGCGGATCGCCGGAGCGGTGTCGATCGCCGCGACGAGACGGCGTGGAAGCCCATTGCGATCGATCCCTCGGACTCGAGCAGCGACGAGGCAGCGCTGGTCGCTGCCGCCGTCGAGGCCCGCGACTTCGCGCGCGCGCCCTTCTCGCGGTTCAAGGTCGGGGCGGCGCTCGAAACCGCGGCAGGTGAGGTCATCACCGGCTGCAACGTCGAGAACGCGACCTACGGCCTGACGATGTGTGCCGAGCGGGTCGCGCTCTACAAGGCGCTCTCGGCGCGGAAAGAGGTGCGGTTCACCCGCATCGCCGTCGTCGCCGATACCCCGGAACCGACGCCGCCCTGCGGCTCCTGCCGGCAGCTGCTCTGGGAGTACTGCGGCGACATCGAGGTGGTGCTGGCGACCCCCACGCAGGTCACGCGGCGCCTGATGCTGTCGGCGCTGCTGCCGCTGCCCTTCGACGTGCGGCTGCTCTGATTCGGCGACACCCGTGCCTCATCCGCGGCCGCGCAGGTAGAATATCCGGATGCTCCCGACCATCGAGTTCCAGGACCAGGCGATCATCATGGTGGACCAGCGCAAGCTGCCCAGCCAGGAAGTGTACGTGCGCTGCCGCACGGCGCCTGAGGTCGCCAAGGCGATCCGGACCATGGTCATTCGCGGCGCACCGGCGATCGGCGTCGCCGCGGCCTACGGCATCGCGCTCGGCGTGCGAAACAGCGCCGCCAAGGGCACGCGCGGGCTGGCCGTCGATTTTCAGAAGATCTGCGACCTGATGGCGGGCACCCGGCCGACCGCGGTCAACCTGTTCTGGGCCATCGATCGGATGAAGCGGGTCTTCGCGGAAGGCGCGCAGGCCGGCGAGTCGGCTGAAGAACTGTCGGCCCGGCTGTCCCGCGAAGCCAAGCTCATTCATGACGAGGACGTCGCCAGCTGCCGCGCCATGGGGGCGTTCGGCGCCGAAATGGTGGCCGACGGCGCGCGCATCCTCACCCATTGCAACGCCGGCGCGCTGGCGACGGCCGGCTACGGCTCGGCGCTCGGCGTGATCCGGGCGGCCGTCGAACAGGGGAAGAAGGTGGCGGTGTTCGCCGACGAGACGCGCCCCTTCATGCAGGGAGCGCGGCTCACGGCCTGGGAGCTGGTGCGCGACGGCATCAACACCACCGTCATCACCGAGAGCATGGCCGGGCCGCTGATGCGCGCCGGCGAGATCGACCTGGCCGTGGTCGGCGCCGACCGCATCGCCGCCAACGGCGACACGGCGAACAAGATCGGCACCTACACCGTCGCGGTGATGGCCAAGGAGCACAACATCCCCTTCTACGTCGCGGCGCCGCTGTCGACGATCGATCTGTCGACGCCCGACGGCGATCACATTCCGATCGAGGAACGCGATCAGCGCGAGGTGAGCCACCTCGGCTCGTCGCAGTTGACCCCGGTCGGGGCCCACATCCGCAACCCGGCGTTCGACGTGACGCCGTACCGCTACATCACGGGCATCATCACCGAACGCGGCATCCTGCGGCCGACCTACGCCGACTCGTTGAAGAAAGCCTTTGAATGATCGGGTGATCTGGTGATCGGGTGATCGGATGCCGCGATCACCGGATCACCCGATCACCCGATTCCCCGATTCCCCCATGAACCTTCTGGCCATCGAGACGTCGTGTGACGAGACCGCCGCGGCGGTGATCGCCGAGACCGGCAACGCCGCGAAGCCGTGGCAGCTCTGCTCCAACGTCGTCGCGTCGCAGGTGCCGATCCACCGCGAGTGGGGAGGCGTCGTGCCCGAGCTGGCGTCGCGCCAGCACCTGCGCGACATCTGCGGCGTCGTCGAGCAGGCGCTGCAGGACGCGTCGCACGGCTGGTCCGACATCGGCGCCGTCGCCGTGACGCAGGGACCCGGCCTCGTCGGGTCGCTCCTGGTCGGCGTGTCGTTTGCGAAGTCACTGGCGTGGTCCCTCGGCATCCCGCTCGTGCCGGTCCATCATCTGGCGGGCCATATCGAGTCGCTCGTCCTGCAGCATGGTGAGCTGCCCCTGCCGTCGGCGGTGTTGGTCGTCTCGGGCGGCCACACCTCGCTCTATCTCGTGCGCGAGGCCGGCCGCTACGAACCAATCGCACGCACCCGCGACGACGCGGCGGGCGAGGCCTACGACAAGGTGGCGAAGCTCCTCGGCCTCGGCTATCCCGGCGGACCGGTGATCGACAGGCTGGCCAGGAGCGGGAACGATCGGGCCTACAACTTCTCTGCGCCCCGCATGACACACGCCGACCGTGTCAAGCCCGGCGCGACCGCGCCGCCCGGGCTGCTGCCGCCCAGCATCGAACGCAAGATCGACTTCTCCTTCAGCGGCCTCAAGACGGCGGTCGCGCGGATTGTCGCCGAGGACGGTGGACGGCGGGTGGACGAGGGAACGTTCGTGGCTGACGTCGCGGCGTCGTTTCAGCGCGTCGTGGTCGAATCCCTCCTCGACAAGACCTTCGAGGCGGCGAAGTGGCTGGGCGCGCGAAGCGTCGGCATCTCGGGTGGCGTGTCCGCCAACAGCCGTTTGCGCGCCGACGCCGAAGCGCGCGGCCAGGCGCTCGGCCTGCCGGTGTTCGTCCCGCCGCTGTCGCTGTCGACCGACAACGCCGCGATGATCGGCGCCGCCGGCCTCCGCCGCCTCCGCCTCGGTATCACGGCGGACTGGACGCTCAACGCGATGGCCTCGCTGCCTTTGTAGAGCCCCCGATCACCCGATCATCCGATCACCAGATCACCGGATCCCCCTATGCCTGTCTTCACCGACTACCTCTGGTTCACGACGCAGAAGCGTCAGGAGTTCATCCGCATCACCGACGAGGTCGCCGCCATCGTCAAGACGAGCGGCGTCACCGACGGCATGGCGCTGGTCTCGGCGATGCACATCACGGCCGGCGTCTACGTCAACGACTGGGAAAATGGCCTGATCGAGGATTTCCAGAAATGGCTCGAGCAGCTCGCTCCGGCCGGCCTGCCCTACCGGCATCATCAGACCGGGGAAGACAACGCCGACGCGCACCTGAAGCGCACGCTCATGGGCCATCAGGTGATGCTGCCGATTACCGGCGGCGCCCTCGACCTGGGCCCGTGGGAGCAGGTGTTCTACGCCGAATTCGACGGCCAACGGAAAAAGCGTGTCATCGTGAAAGTGATGGGGGCGTAGGGGGCAGCGATGGGCGATCGGTGATGGGTGATGGACGATACTGGTAAGTGTCCGGTGCTCCCTGTCGTCTCTCCCCGCAGCTATCCCGAGCGGCCGATCGTGGGGGTGGGCGCCGTGGTGGTCGTCGAGGGCAAGGTCGTTCTCGTGCGGCGGGCCCACGAGCCGCTCAAAGGGGAGTGGAATCTGCCGGGGGGCGGCGTCGAGCTCGGCGAGACCTTGCGCGAAGCCTGCGCTCGCGAGGTTCGGGAGGAGACCGGGCTGATCGTGGCGGTGGGCGCGACGATCGACGTGTTCGATCGCATCATGCTCGACGCGGCCGGCGGGGTCGAGTATCACTTCGTGCTGGTGGACTACGTCTGTCGCCCGATCGGCGGCGACCTCGGGCCCGGCACCGACGCGAGCGAGGTCGTGCTGGCGGATCCGGCGGCGCTCGATGCCTACCGGCTCACGGAAAAAGCCATTGAGATGATCCACCGCGGAATGGAGTTGCAATGATCGTTCTGGCACTGGCGACTGCGCTCGTCCTCCAGGCTCCTGTGGCGGGGCTGAAGGCGACGCTGCGCCTCAGCGTGGTGAAAGTCGACGGCCCTGGCGCGAGCGCGCCCGACCGGCCGACGCCGTACGGCAACTTCGGACCGCTGCTGCTGCAGCTCCTGACCCCGGCCGGGCCCGTCGAGATCGACTACACGATTGCGGGCGACGACACCCGCGCCGACGTCCGTGGGCAACTGGCGACGCTGCCGCGCGGCAGCGTGGTCCTGCAGCGGCTCGGGGACGAGGCGATCCGGGTGGTCAATCCCGGCAACCGGACGTGGTACGAGATCCCCGCCAGCCAGAACCTGGGCGTCCTTCTCGGCACGCCGGACGTCACGCTGGAGCCGGCCGGCGAGTCGGCGACGGTCGCCGGTCACCGGGCCGATCGGTTCCGTTTTCGCGAGACGCTGCACGTGCCGGTGCCGGAAGGGGTGAGTCTGCCCCCTGATTTTCCCGCCGACATCGCGCTCACCGGCGACCTCTGGTCGACCGACGAGTTCGCGGGCGGCTACGCCGGCGTGTTCAAGACCCTGCAGGCATTCGCGGCCATCCCCGGCGTCGAAGCGCTGACCGCCGGCGGCCGCTTCCCGCTGCGCATCGCACTGCGATCGGACGTCATGCCCGGTTACGAGATCCGCAGCGAGGTCGTCAGCATCGCGCCGGCGAAACCCGACGCTTCAGCGTTCGACGTGCCGGCTGGGTATCAGAAGGTGAAGGGGCAGTAGAGGGCTCCCAACTCCGACGGGCGTTGCGTTGGGAGTTGTGGACTGCGAGTCGAGAGTTGGGAGTTGACGATGGGTTTATCCCGCACTGAAGCCTGGGCGCTCGTCACCGAATTCACCGGGAGCGAGAGCCTGAGGAAGCACATGCTGGGCGTGGAGGCCGCGGTCCGCGGCTACGCGCGGCAGTTCGGCGAAGACGAGGACGACTGGGGCGCGGTCGCGCTCCTGCACGACTTCGACTACGAGCGCTATCCGGACCAGGAGAACCATCCCTTTCGCGGCGTCGAGATCCTCGAGGCCAAGGGCTATCCCGACTGGGTGACGCGCGCGATCCTGTCGCACGCCGACTATTCGGGCGTCGTGCGCGAGTCGAGGCTCGAGAAGACGCTCTACGCCTGCGATGAAATGAGCGGCTTCGTCACCGCGGCGTCGCTCGTCCGTCCGTCGAAGAGCATTCTCGATCTCGAGGCAGCGTCGGTCGTCAAGCGGATGAAGGACAAGGCGTTCGCGCGCGCGGTCAGCCGCGACGACTTGCGCCACGGTGCCGAGGCGCTCGGGCTGCCGCTCGATCAGCACATCGCAAACGTGATCGCGTTCATGCGGCTGCGCGCCGACGAACTGGGGCTGCGCGGCAGCCTGTAGCGCCGGGCGCGGCGCCCGCGAACAGAACCTCCAGATTTCCGTATAAGCTACTGACCGGAAATGGACGCAGTCGTACAGCTGGAGGGCGTCACCGTCGTCTACGGGAAGAACCAGGCCCTCAAGAACGTCTCCGCGCAATTCGACAAAGGGGCGGTGGGACTACTCGGGCCCAACGGCGCGGGCAAGAGCACGATGCTGAAATCGCTGCTCGGGTTCGTCAAGCCCGATCAGGGACGCATGACGGTGCTCGGCATGGACGTCGCGCAGGCGCCGCTCGCCATTCGCGGCCGCATCGGCTACATGCCGGAGAGCGACGCGCACATTCCCGGCATGAACGCCGTCTCGTTCGTCGCCTACTGCGGCCAGCTCGCCGGGCTGCCGGCCGCCGACGCGATGCAGCGCGCCCACGAAGTCCTCTACTACGTCGGTCTCGGCGAGGCGCGCTACCGCAACGTCGAAACCTACTCGACGGGCATGAAGCAGCGCATCAAGCTGGCGCAGGCGCTCGTGCACGATCCGGCGCTCCTCTTCCTCGACGAGCCGACCAACGGCATGGATCCGAAAGGGCGCGACGAGATGCTCGAGCTCGTGCGCGACCTCGCGCACAACAAGGGCGTCAGCCTGATCCTCTCATCGCACCTCCTGCCGGACGTCGAATACACGTGCGACTACGTCGTCGTGATGGACAAGGGGCAGGTCGCGACGCAGGGCCCGATCAACGAGCTGAAGGGGCCGGCCGGCCGCGTCTACGAACTGCGGGTCAAGGGAGATCTGCGCGGCTTTCTCGACGCGCTGGCCGCGCAGGGCATGCAGACGCAGGCCACCGACGAAGACGTGATGCGCGTGTTCGTGCCCGACGCGCTCGGCGGTCACCAGGCGATCTTCAAAGCGGCGGCGGCCTTCGGCGTCCAGGTGCGGCACCTGCGCCCGAGCGTGCCGACGCTCGAGGACGTCTTCGCCAAAGCGGTGGGCGAGGAATAGATGCCGATTCACGACCAGAGTTACCGGCACTACGGCGGCGGCCGCGCGCTCGCCGGCCGCGCCTGGACGGTGATCGCGTTTGCCGGCATCCGCAATTACCTCGGCCGCCGCACGTTCATCGGATGGATGCTGTTCGCGCTGATCCCGTTTTTCGTCCGCGCGGTCCAGTTCTGGGGCTCGGCCAACGTGCCGACGATGGCGGGCCTGGCGCCGAGCGCGTCGACCTTCCGCGACTTTCTCGGCCAGCAGGACTTCTTCGTCTTCGTGATCACCGTCTGGGTGGGCGCCGGCCTCATCGCCAACGACCGCCGCGCCAACGCCCTGCAGATCTATCTGTCGAAGCCGTTGATGCGATCCGAGTACATCTTCGGCAAGCTGGCCGTGCTGGCGACGTTTCTGCTGCTCGTGACGCTGGTGCCGGCGATGCTCCTGCTGCTGCTGAAGGTGGCGTTCGACGGCAGCATGAAGTTCCTCGCGGCCAACCTCTTTCTCATTCCGGCGATCGTCGTCGGCAGCCTGATCCAGGTCGCGCTGGCGTCGTTCACCATGCTGGCGCTGTCGTCGCTCTCGAAGAGCGCGCGCTACGTCGCCATCCTCTACGTCGGCATCACCTTCTTCACCAAGGCGATCTACGCGGCGCTCTACGCCATCACCGGCAGCAGCCGCATCGCCTGGATCGGCGTCACCAACAACATCGGGCAGGTCGTGGACGTCGTGTTCCGGCAGCCGCCCAGCTATCAGACGCCGTGGCAAGTGTCGCTGCTCGTCGTCCTCGGCCTGATCGCCGTGTCGATCTCCATTCTCGAACGACGCGTCCGCGGCGTCGAGGTGGTGACGTAATGGAGAGCGTGGCCGCGGCGCCCGCCGCGCCGGTCGTCAGCGCCGATCACGTCTCGAAGTGGTACGGCCAGGTGATCGGTCTCAACGACGTCAGCGTGGCGGTGCCGCCGGGCGTGACCGGGCTGCTCGGCCCCAACGGCGCCGGCAAGTCGACGTTCATGAAGCTGATCACCGGTCAGCTCAAGCCGAGCAAGGGAAGCGTCACGGTGCTCGGCGAGCCGATCTGGCGCAACCCGAAGATCTATTTCAACATCGGCTTCTGTCCCGAGCAGGACGCCTTCTACGAGCGCATGACCGGCCTCGAGTGGGTGACGGCGCTCGTCCGGCTGAACGGGCTCGGCGAGAAGGAGGCGGACGAAGCGGCCACGAAGGCGCTGACGGAAGTCGACCTGATCGACGCGGCCAACAAGAAGATCGGCGCCTACAGCAAGGGCATGCGCCAGCGCGTGAAGATGGCCCAGGCGCTGGTCCACGATCCCGACCTGCTGATCCTCGACGAACCGCTCGCCGGCATGGACCCGATTGCGCGTCGCAAGACGATCCGCATGATTCGGGAGTGGGGGCGCGCGGGCAGGAGCATCATCGTCTCGAGCCACATCCTGCACGAGATCGAGTCGATGACAGCGAACATCCTGCTGATCAACCAGGGCCGGATTCTCGCCGAGGGCAACGTCCACCAGATCCGCGATCTGATCGACGAGCATCCCCACACCGTGCACATCAAGGCGGAGCAGACGCGCGCGCTTGCGCGCCAGTTCCTCGCGTACGACGACGTGCTCAGCCTCGAGTTCGAAGATCAGGCGGTCGTCGTGCAGACGGCCCGGCCCGATGCGTTTTACGCGCGGCTCACGGAGCTCGCCGCCTCGGGCGAGCTGGGCGCCATTCACGAAGTGACCTCGCCGGACGACAACCTGCAGGCGGTCTTCCAGTACCTGGTGAAGTCATGAGCGACGTCGCACCCCGCGCCTCGCATCCCGCACCGTCCGTGTTCGCA
>DASXLB010000076.1 GCA_036496585.1 Vicinamibacterales bacterium | reverse complement strand
ACCTTGAATTCGCGGAAATCCAAGTAGGTCGCGTGTCCGGTGACCGTCTGGTGCGTGGCGATCACTTCGTACTTTTCGTCCATCACCACCGGCACCCACAGATCCAGTTTGTCGACGCGCGAATAGGTGACCGCGGTGCGGGAGTGGACAGCCATATTGAGTATGCCGCCCGAAACCATCGACAGTTCGGTCTTGACGATGCGTCCGCCGTTCACCATGTCGATCCAGACGGTGCCCTGCGCGGGCGCGTCGTCGCGCGTCTGGATGAGGCGCGGCTCGCTGCGCTCGGTGAACTGCAGCGTGACGCAGTCGACGCCGCCGACGCGCTCGGGTTTGCCGAGCCGGAACGCCGAACGGGACTGATTGGCGCCGCGCAGGAAGAGGAGCGCGGTCATCGGCACGTTGATGGTCCGATCGATGCGCGTCGTCTCGGGATCGAGGTTGTAGCGCGCGCTCTCGACGGCGATCTTCCGCGCCTGGTCGAGCGAATCGGGAGTCACGTTCTGGAGAATGCGGCTCAAGCGTTCCTCGCGGTCGCGCACCGCTTTGCCGTCGACCTCGAAGACGTCCCGGAACGCTACCCAGCCGAGCGCGCCCATTCCGATCGTCATGACGTTTGCGCGCGTCTTGCGCGTGGTCGGCGCCGTCGTAGTGTTGGAGAGGGCATCCCGGCGTGACTGGAGTGTCTGGAGTGTATTGACCGCCACGCCGGGCAGCGGCGTCACGGCTTGTTGATAGTCCTCCTCGGCGCCGATGGCGCTGATGCGCCGTTCGTAGCGTTCGAGATAGGCGGCGGCGGCGTCAAGGGTTGCGTCGAGTTCCGGCGTGTGCTCCGTTGGCGCGATGGCCATGACCGCCGGCGTGACCGTGAACGCGACCTCGCGCGACGCCTCGGCGCGGGCCTGCCTGGCCTCGAGCCGCAGCACGTAGGCGCCCGGCGCGAGATCTTTCATCGGCAACGGAAGGCGAACGTCCGCCTGGCGTCCTGCGAACGCCGCGTTCGGCAGCGACTGGTGCTTCACGCGCTTGCCCTGGCTGTCGAGCACGGTCACGTCGAGGCTGACCCGTTGCGCGGCGTCCGTCTCGCCGGCGCGATAGACGCGCAGAAACGCCCAGGCGGGCGCGTCGGCGGCGAACACCCGCGCCGTCGTCGGGACGATCGGAATCGCGGGCGCCCCCTCGGGTGGCGCGCCAGCCGTTTGGCGCGTGCCCAGCACGACATCGGACAGCGTCAGGCTGCCCGCGCTGAATGATGGAACGGTGATGTGCGTGAACACGCTCGACGCCGCATGCGTGTCGCGGTTCATCACCGCAGCGCGCAGGTCGTAGCTGCCAGGTGGCAGCGTGACGAAGGTCTGCAGTTCGACGAAGGCCGCGCTGCCGGCCGCGGATGCGGGGAGCTGGACACTCCCGCTCTGACGTGCGCCGCCGACGCGCTTGCCGCGTTCGTCGCTCGCGAGCACCGCGAGTTCGAGCGGAATCGATCCCGGTTTGTCGGCGAACGCCGACGCGTCGAGCGTGACGCCGATCGAGGCGTGCGCGGCGTCGGGGCCGGCAAAGGCGGCGACCGACATGCCGAGCGGCGGTGCCGAATCCGCCAGCAGGCCGGTGAGCGCGTCCTCGAGCGGTGCGTCAGGCGACGGGGTTGCCGACGCCGTCGCCGTCGCGGCTGGCCTCGACGCGGCGATGTAGCGCGCCGTGTGGACGTCGACGCCCTGGCGCGCGACCTTGACCTGGATGTCGTGACGCACGTCGCCGGTGCCTTCGGTCGGCTCGAACGCGACCAGGTAGTATGCGTCGCTCTCGTGCAGGACGGCCGGCACCATCCGGAACGGCTCGTTGTTGTTGAGAATGACGCGGCCGCCGGTCAGCGCAGGCAGGACGCCGAGCGAGCCCTGCGCGTCCATGAACGCACTACGCTCGTTCATCAGTTGCTGGTTGAGTGCCCTGCCGTCGCGGTTCTCGACGCCGTTGGGAACGGTGGCGCGCGTCGCCGGACCGACGGTGGCCAGCCCTTGTGGATCGATCGAGTGGACAGTCAATCCCGACGTGCCGAGCGCGTCGAAGAGCTTCTCCCTCGCGTCGCGGACGCGCTTCTCGCAGCCGACGTCGAGGGCGAAGTTGCGCGGACCCGCCTGGACGATGATGCTGCTGCCGATGAACAGCAGCACTTTCCGGCGCGGGACGCCGCGCACGTCGTTGGCGATACGCGTGATCGTGTCCATCACGCAGAGACCGCACATGCATCGCGTGTCGCCGAGCGCGTCGTACGGCCCGGCGCCTTGATCCTGCTGCGCCTGGCTCGGGCCCTGGCTCCAATCGCTCGACGCGATCGTCTTGTGCAGGCGCGCGCGATCGGACGTCAGGTTCTGCGGCGCGAGCAGGCCGGTGCTGATAATCGCGGCCTGGTCGCCTGGCGCCATCGCGTCGACCGCGGCGTCGGCGATCTGCCGGGCGACGATCATCGGGCGCTCGGGCGGAATCGATCGGTCCATCAGGATGAAGATCAGGCGGCTCGTGTCGCCGCTGACCTGGTTGGTCGCGACGTTGTGCGCGGGCAGCAGCGCCATCGCGGGTTGTGCCGCTGCCTTTGCCGCTGTCGCCGCGACGGCATCGACAGCCTGGAACGATCGGATCGGCCGTGGCTTGCCGTCCTCGAGCACGGTGAAGTCGGACTCCTGCAGCCCGCGTACGGGCTCCCGTTTGCCGTCGAGCACCGAGACGTCGATGCGGAGGACCTGCACGCCCGCCTTGAACGTCGGCTGTGGTGCTTGTTCCTGCGCCGCCGTCAGCGCGCCGGCGCCGGCGATGGCGAAAAGACATCCCCAGGCTCGGCCCCATATCGACGCGCGCATGGTAGGCATGCGCGGATTATATGCCTCGCAGCGTCCTCGACATGCTGACGAAGTGCGCCGGCTGCGTGAGCCGAGGGTCTTCGAAGGCGGCACCAGTCGTCACGGCACTATCGCGCCGCGCAGACGAAGTTCGACGCCTCGTCGATGCTGCCGTCACCCTTGTAGCGCGCGACCGCGGGATAGGCGCAGAGCGGACGCGCACGATCGACCATGCCGTTGGTCGCGTGTGAAGCCGGGATTGCGTCCGGCGCCGTCCCCTTTTCGACCCAGGCCTCGAGCGCGGACAGCATGTCGAACGCGTTGGGACCCGTACCGCCGCCGCAGTGCCCCATGCCGGGGACGGGGAAGAAACGATAGAACGATTGCGTCGCGGTCAGGCCGCCCATCGCCGTGGCGACTTCGTCGTAATAGGCGATCGTATCGAACGGCGACACGACCGGATCGGCGAGACCGGTGTACATGATCAACTTGCCACCGCGCGACGTGAACGCGTTGTAATCGGTGGACATCGCGTTCAGGAACGGATACTTCGCGTTGACGGTCGCGATATCGCGGTCCCAGTCGAACGCTCGCGGATCCCACGACGGATTCTGAAAGACCCAGCCGCGAAAGAACCCGACGCGGACCGGCTCTTTCGGATTCGTGATGTAGGTGCCCCAGCCCGCTTCGCTGCCGGGCGCCCAGCCCGCATAGAGCGGCTGTCCGCTGCTCGTCTTCGCGCCGGCGTACACGCTCTTCACCGCTTCGATCTGCGGCGGCGTCAGGCATCCGTCCGACTCCGCGCCGGTGCAGGCCAGCACAGACGGATCGAAATGACAGCTGCGCGGATCCGAGATCAGACCGTCTTCGAGGCCGTCGTTCTTGTCGCACGCCGCCATCGCGGCCTTGGCGAGCGCCGGCAGCTTCGCACTCGGGAGGATCGACGCGCCGCTCGCATCGTGAGTCGCGCGCCACGACCAGAGGAAGCCAAGAATCAGGTTGACGCGGTTGTTGCCCGGATCGCCGGCGACGATGCCGTCGTAGTCGGCGGGATAGCGCTGCGCTTCGCTGAGCGCCTGCTGGCCGCCGGTCGAACAGCCGCTGAAGTACGACTTCGACGGTGCGCGTCCCTTTGCCTGCGTGACCACCGTCTTGGCGATGGCGGTCATCTCGTGGATTGATCGATAGGCCCAGTCGACGATCTTCTCGGGATGGCCGATGCCGAAGTCCAGCTGATCGCCAGAGTGGCCGGTGTCGGTGCTGACGGCCGCGTAGCCTTTCGCGGTCGCCGCCGCGAGGGCGGTGTAGTTGATCGCTCCGGAGAAGCCGCCGTTGTCGGTGCCGAGCAGCTTGCCGTTCCACGCAGTGCCTTCCGGGATCCAGACTTCGACCCTGATCTCCGAATCCGGCGTCGGCGTGGCCGTCACCGCCACGCGGCAGAACGCCGACACCGGAACCATGCGTCCGGCCGGACCGGTCGGACTGAACTGGCCGGCAGGATACGGGTGCGCGAGCGTGACGGTGGCGTTGGCCAGCGCCACGCTCGCCAGTCGCTCGCACGCCGTGCCCGTGGGCTTGACCTGCGACTCCGACGCAGGCCGGACCCGCAACTCCGACGCAAGCCGGACCCGCAACTCTGACGTAGGCCGGACCCGCAACTCCGACGTAGGCCGGACCTTCAGGTCCGGCGCTCCCGGCGCCGCCTTCAACACGTCGCTCGCCGCCGCCTCGCGGACGAATCGTTCGGCGTCATCAGGCAGCAGGAGTCGATCGCGTACGGCCTGGTCGGCGGCCTGCTTGACGCGTGTCACGTAGGCGTCGTGCGTGCCGTAGCGCTCCTCGATCGACAGACGCGGGTCGTGAGCGGCGACGCGGTCCGCCTTCGTCTTTGCGAACGGGATCCACCCGCCCTGGAACCCGCACCCCTGCCCGGCGAAGAAACCCGAGCGGATGGCGTTCCAGCCGAGATACGTCCCGAGCGGCGCCCGCAGTTGCACCGACGGTACGCCCGAGGTCTCGTTGCCGTCTTCGTTGACGCGCGGCACGTAGGTGGGAAGGACGCCGAGCACGCGCGGCGGCTCGCTGGCGATGACTCCCGAGAGATCGACCGCCTTGAATCCCGGTCCGAAATCGTAGCGGACCACGGGATTCAGGATGCGATCGCTGAATGGCAGCCCCGGGATGTCGGGCAGCCCGATCGACGAGCGCGTCGCCGCGACGAGATCGCCGTGCGCGAGCGTCGGGTAGCGGCTGTCGGGCGGTGCCGTGCCCTTCACGACCCACTCGACGAGCGCCCGCGTCAGCGCTCGCGTCTGCTCCGCCTCCGGATTGGGATTCGCCGGCAACGAACAGGCGCCCGCAGCGGCGCTCCCCTCGATGGGGAAGCCGCCGCGCCCGCCGCCGTGCGTCGTGCTCGGATAGTAGTAGCGCCGAACGTTGTCAGGCAGGGGAAGATCGCGCGCGGCGTCGGTCCCGATCATGTCGGGTGACATCCGCAGCCCCCAGAACTCCGACGAGCCGAAGGCCTCTACGACCTTCGGGCAGGTCCTCGTTGCAGTGCAGCGATCGAGCAGGCTGGCGGCCTTCAACCCGCGCGTCTTGTCCTCGTACTTCGTCCACCACACGACACCGTCGCTGCCTGGCTCGTAGACGCCGGCGGCGCCGCCCGGCAGCGCGAAGCGCAGGTTGATCGGCGTCTGTCGCGCCGCGATGCGCGGAAACGCGCCGTCCCAGACAATGCGGTTCTGCACGTCCTGGTTGAAGCCCAGATGAATGAAGGTCCGGATGAAGTTGCCCGACTGCGAATCGCCGATGCTGACCGCATGATCGATTGCGCCGGCCACCGGGTTCGGCGTGCCGGCGGCATCCTTCTCCGCATGGCGGAAGAACGCGACGATGTCGCGCGTGGCGGCAAGCCCGACGCCCAGCACGAGTGGGTCTTTCGCCGTGTAGACCAGCTCATAGAGGCGATCGGTTCGGAAGCCACCCTTCAGGCAGACGCGGGTCGGATCCGGCGTGCCGGGCCACGGAGTCGCCTCGCAATTGGCGAACGCCCACTCGTTACGCGGGACCGGCTGCGAGGCGTCCTGGACGCCGGCGTAGTTCTCCCGCGTGTGCCACGTCAGCCGGGCGCCGGGCTCGGCCAGATCGACCGGCGGATACGGCTGCGCCGTGCCGAGCGACGCGAGCCGGATGGGCGCCGTCGTGGCGCCGTCGGGAAGGTCGTAGAAGCGGGCGAGGACCGGGCCGGTGACCGGCGAACCGTCATTGTGTTTCGCGATCGGAACGGAGATCGTCTGGTTGTTTGCAGTCGGGATGACATCGCCCTGCCAGCCGCTGACGAGCGAGACATAGCCCTCCGGACCCGCGACCGCCTGGCCGTTGCCGCGGTTGACGACCTGGTAGAGCAGCACACGCGCCGATGTGCGCATGTCGACGGGCTTGGCCAGCGCGAAGGTCGCGACGTACTCGACCATGCCGCGCCCGTTGCGCGGCGCGAGGTCGAGATCCTGGATGATCGCGTTGTGCGGATCCCGGGGGTCGATCTCGCCGTGCACCTTGCCCCGGATCAACTCGAACGGCCCGGCGCCGCCCACTGGCTGGCCAGCGCCCGCGGCCTGAGTATTGTTCATCGGCTGGCGCGACGTGATTTCGAGACGTATGCCCTGCGCTCGCGCCGCATCTGCGCAGAGCGTCAGCGCCATCGCCACCATGCAGGTTCTAGCGGACGTCGTCATCGGGGATCTCCAGCGCGAGAAGCAGCGAGCTGAGCGACTTGCCGTGCGCGTCGAGCGCCAGCGAACGCGTCACTCCGCCGCCGAGCGCACGCGTCATCACGAAGTTGAGCGCCGCGAGATGCGGCAGTTCGTAGCGCGCCACGCCGCCACGGACGATGCCGGCGAAGTGCGCCTGGACGCGCTCGACGGTGACGTGCGCGGCGAGGCGCGCATAGTCGCGGGCGTCGCGGGCGATGAGCGAGATGTTGCAGGTCTCCCCCTTGTCGCCGGTCCGCGCGTGAGCGATGTCATGCAGGGACGTCATGGGACGGTCACGTAATCGACGCGCCACGATACGCGATCGCGGGCGATCAGCGTCGAGCGCATCGCCAGCACGCGCCGCACGTTCATCGTTGCGCCGCCGCCGCCCGCGGGTCCGTTGGTGAAGAGCGACTCGACTTCCCTCGCGACGCGCCAGGCATCCTCCTGCGACGCCGTTCGCGCAGCGACGCGCAGGCGCACTTCGTAGGGATCGCCGGCGCGCGACGGATCGGCGCCGTGCAGGGCGTCGACGCCGATCAGATCGGCGCGCAGCTCCAGCGGCGTCAGTCCGATCAGCCGCAGCCGCTCGAGGACGATCTCCGAGGCCAGCCGGCCGCGGCCGACCGCGTTGGGCCCGGCGTAGGAGATCTGCCCTTCGCCGATCCAGCCGTCGAACTGGCCGACCGAAGCTTTCAGCGTGCCCGGCCGCGGCCGGCCGCTGGCGCCGTGCACTCGGACGCGATCGTTGCCGAGATCGTCGACTTGCGCGCCGCTGAAGTCGGCGACGACATCGGGGGTGACGTACGCCGACGGATCGTGGATTTCGTAGAGCAGCTGCTCCGTGCAGGTTGCGGCGGTGACGATGCCGCCTGATCCGGCGACCTTGGTAATCACCGCGCTGCCGTCGGCCTCCACCTCCGCGAGCGGAAAGCCCAGGCGGGCCAGGGCGGGCACGTCCTTGACGCCGGGATCGGCGAAGTAGCCGCCTGTCACCTGTCCGGCGCACTCGAGCAGGTGACCAACGAGCGTGCCGCGTCCGGCGAGCGCCCAGTCGTCGAGCGCCCAGCCGTGGTGCACGGCGATCGGCGCGAGGAACAGTGACGGATCGGCCACGCGTCCCGTGATGACGACGTCGGCGCCGCGGCGCAAGGCTTCGGCGATCGGCTCGGCGCCGAGATAGGCATTCGCGGACACGACGTTGTGCTCGTCGAGTGGCTCGCCCGTTTCCGTCGTGCTGAAGCCGCCGCTGGTCACCGCTGCACGCACGTCGTCGCCGGTGACGACCGCGATGGTGAAGCCGCCGATGCCGAACTGCCGTCCGAGCGCTGCGACGCGCGCTGCGGCGGCCGGTGGATTCGCCGCGCCCATGTTGGTGACGATACGGATGCCGCGCCGGATGGCGTCCGGCAGCACGGCGCGCATGCGCTCGTCGAGCCGCGGATCGAATCCGCCCTCGGGGTCGGCAGCCTTGGCCTGCTGGGCCAGTGCGATCGTCCGCTCGGCGAGGCACTCGAAGACGATGACGTCGAGATCGCCGCGTTCGACGAGCTCGACGGCCGGCTCGATGCGATCGCCGGAGTAGCCGGCGCCGCAGCCGATGCGCAGCGGCCGCCCGGCTGGTCCACCGAAGCGCGGAGCGGGGAGCTGGCTCACAACGGGAAGACCCCGAAGATCACCGCCGCCGCGGTCATTATCAGCGTCGCGGCGAAGAGCAGCGGTCCGGTGAAGCGCTGATGCTCGCTGAACTCGACGCCGGTCAGTCCGACGACGAGAAACGTCGCCGGCGTCAGCGGGCTCACCGGGAAGCCTGTCGTCATCTGGCCGAGGAGCGCCGCCTGCCCGACGTGCGCGGCGGGGACGCCGAACTGGCCGGCGACGTCGGCGATGACCGGCAGGACGCCGAGATAGAACGAGTCGGGATCGAAGAGCAGGCTGAGCGGCATCGAGACGACGGCCAGGGCGACGGGGATGTGACCCGCCATCCGCGGCGGCACGAACCCGACCGCGGCGTGCGCCATGGCGGGGAGCATGCCGCTTTCCTTCATGATGCCGGTGAACGCGCCGGCGGCGAGCAGGATGCCGGCCATCATCAGCGCGGCCCTGGCGTGCGCGTCGATCCGAGCGCGCTGCGCGTCGGGATCCGGGTAGTTGATGGTCAGGACGAGCGCCGTGCCGATCATGAACATCACCGCGGGGTCGACCGTGCCGGCGATCATCACCGCCATGATCACGACCGTGATCAGCCCGTTCACCCACCGCAGCCGCGGCCGGGTCAGACCGGGGTCAGACCGGGGTTCGACCGGGGTCAGACCGGGGTCAGACCACCTCTGTGGGCTGTTCGCTGTTCGATCCTGGGAATTAGGGTGCCAGAGCGGGGTCAGACCCGCGTCTGACCCCGGTTTGACCCCAGTCTGACCCCGGCGGGCGCCGCGGCTGAGAGCGCGTTCGGCGCGACGGCCCAGCAGCCAGGCGACGCCGAAGACGAACGCCAGGCCGACGAGCTGCACCGGCACCAGGGGACGGAAGAGCTGCGCGACGGGGATGTGCAGCGATGCCGACGCGCGGATCATCGGGCCCGTCCACGGCAGGAAATTGACGCCTGCCGCGAGCGACACCACGCACGCCAGCACGCGCCGCTCGATGCCGAGCCGATCGTAAAGCGGCAGCATCGCCGGCACGGCGACCAGAAACGTCACCGCGCCGGAGCCGTCGAGATGGACGAGCAGCGCCAGCAGCGCCGAGCCGACGACCACGCGCGACGGGCGGGCGCCGACCGCGCGAAGGATCGCGTTGATGACCGGCTCGAGCGTGCCCGCGTCGGTGATGATCCCGAAGTAGAGGATCGCGAACACGAACATCGCCGCAACGGGGGCGATCTGCTGGATGCCGGCGACGATGAACTTCGCCGTGGACAGACCGAAACCGCCAGCCAGCGCGCCGGCGATCGGCACGGCGATCAGCGCGACCAGCGGCGACGCCAGCCGGCTGACGACGAGAACGAAGAGCGCTGCGACGGTCAGGAATCCCAGGGCCGCGAGCATCTGATGTTGCCGCTACCCTATCGCAGGAGCCCTGACGCGGTCGACAGGAGGGCGGGACCATTCTGCTTCCCGCGGCTTCGCACCACTTCACGTCCGGTCCGCGGAACGGTCCCACACCCCCCGTCGACCGCGCGGAGTCTCTTCGAGAAGCCCGACACACCACCTCCGATATTCACAGATTCACAGGGTGCTCGGGATCTTTGGGATCATCGTGCCGGAGCGTGACGCCGTGGCGCCGCTAGAACGTGAACCGCGCCACCAGCTGCACCTGCCGCGGCGCGTACGCGGCCAGCGACTGCCCGAATGTGAAGTGATCCACGAAGCTGTCGGGCAGCTGCAGATTCTTGCGATTGAGCGCGTTGAACATCTCGAGCCGCAGCGAGAGCTGACGGTGGTCGCCGACGCTCACCTGGCGGCTCACCATCAGATCGAGCGTCGCGTAGCCGGGACCGACGAGGCTGTCGCGGCCCGCGTTGCCGAACGTGTACTGCGGCGCGATCAGGAAGGACTGGCCGTTGTAGCTCACCGACCCAGGCGTACCGGGCGCGACGACGTTCGGGCGATCGTAGGCGAAGGTGCCGCCGCCGACGTTGCCGGTGTTGCTGTTGTCGAAGCTCACGCGCGGCGTGAACGGACGCCCGGACTGCGCCGTGAAGACGGCACTCGCCTGCAGATGACGCAGCCACGCCGGCGCCGTCGCCGGCGAGCTGACGATGCCGGTGAGGATCAACCGGTTGCGGACGTCGTAGTCCGATGGCCCCCATTCGGCCGCGAGATTGCGGCTGTCCTGCGGCGTGTTGTCGTCGCCGTCGGTGGCCAGGAACGCCGACGTGTTGTCCATCGCCTTCGACAGCGTGTAGGCCGCCCGCAGCTCGACGTCGCGGCGCAGACGCCGCGTTACCGTCGCATTCAGCGCGTTGTAGTCGGACCAGCCGGTCGATTCGACGAGGAGGACATCGCCGAGCGTCGGATCCGGGCGGCGCGCGGTCGCGGTGCCCGGACCTGGAAACGGCTGGTTGATGTTGCGCTTGCGCACCAGATCGTTGCCGTGCGACGTCACGTAGCGGACGTTGATCGTCGTGCCTTTGACGACGCCGTCGAGGCCGGCCGTGCCTTCTTGCATGTAGCCGTTGTGGAAATCAGGATTGATAGTGTTGATGGTCGGCGCCGCCGAGATCGCCCGATCCGGCGGGAACGGATTGGTGATCGTCACCGGCACCGGGTTGGGCACCCACAGCGAGAGCGTCCAGTACGGTGGGTTGAAATAGAGCGCCGAATTCTCGATGAGGGTGCCGGAGTCGTAGAAGATCCCGTAGCCGCCGCGCACCAGCCAGTTGCCGCTGCCGGTGAGGTCGTAGCTGACGCCGACGCGCGGCGCGAAGTTGTTGGGATCCCGGTTGAGGCCGGATGGCGACACTCCGTTCTCGCCGACCTGCTGCAGCTCGAGCGTGTCCAGATTGAGGATCGCCATCCGGTTGTCGGTGTCGTACGGCGGCTCGAAGTACTCGTAACGCAGGCCGGTGTTGATGGTCAGGCGCGGGTTGACGCGCCAGTCGTCCTGGAAGAAGCCGGCGGCCGACCACGTCCGCAGCGCCTGGCGGTTGTCGTTGGCGGCCAGCAGCGTGACGGTGGGGTAGCCGAGCAACATGTCGGCGAACGGCTGCCCGGTGAACGCACCGGAGAAGGTCATCTGGCCGCGCGCAAACAGATGGTTGTAGCCGTCCGACTGATAGTCGTGGATCTCGCCGCCCGTCTTGAGGTGATGGCGCCCGCGGTCCAGCGTCAGCGCGTCGGCGACGTGAATAGTTCGTGTCCGCCGGAGCACCGGCAAGTTGGGGTTGTCGCCGAGCGTCTCGTAGCCGGGGACGATCATCGTCGGGTAGCCCTGATCGATCGCGCCGAGCGAGGGGCCGGTGATGCCAAGCGCCGCGAACTGATCGGTGCCCTGGCTCTGCGGATAGTCGTTGCGATAGAGGGCGTTGACGCCGACGCGCAATTCGTTGAAGGTCCGCGCCGATAGCGCCTTGGTCAATGCCGCCGCAAAGTTGTGGCCCTGGTCAACCACCGCCGTGCCGAAGCCGGGCAGGTTGCGCCCCTGCACCGGAAACGGCTGATCGCGATCGTCCCGACTGAAGCTGTAACGGAACATCAGCGGACTGCCGTGCCAGACGGTGTGATCCGTCTTGATCGTGAACTGCATCGCCTGCCGGTCGCTCAGCGGCGCCGAGACGAAGTTGGTGACCGGATCGTTCCGGTTCGGCATCGGGTACAGATTCGCCGCCGCGAGCGAGGTCTGGTTGATCAGGTTCGAGGGAATGACGTTCCCCGGGAACGGCTGGCCGGTGAAGGGATTCTTGATCGTGACGCCCGACTGGCTGAAATCCCCGGCGCGTTCGAGCGCCGTCGGCACGTGCGCCAGACGGGTGTCCGACTCGCTGCCGTTGATGCCCTCGGCGTTGATGAAGTAGAACGAGCGCGGGAACCACAGCGGACCGCCGATGGTGCCGCCGAACTGATGCCGCGACAACTCCGGCTTCGGCAGGGTGCCGTCATCGAGCGCGTCACGCGCCGAGAGCGCCGAGTCGCGGAAGAACTCGTAGGCCGAGCCGTGGGTGATGCGCGAGCCCGACTTGATGACCATGTTCAACTGCGCGCCGGCGCTGCGGCCGTATTCCGCGTCGTAGGTGTTCTGCTGCAGCGAGAACTCCTGGATCGCGTCGAGGCTGGGATTGATCACCAGACGGTTGAGGAACTGGTCGTTGTTGTCGACGCCGTCGAGCAGGTAATTGTTGGCGGACTCGCGCGCGCCGCCGCTGTTGACGCCGGTGTTGCCCTGGGTCGACAGCCGCGACCCGGGTGCGGCGGTCGCCACACCGGCGGCCTGCGTCGCGAACTCGAGCGGCTCGCGCTCGGGGACCGGCAGCGTCAGCAGCGTGTTCGAGTCGAACACCGCGCCGACGGCGCTGTTGCCGATCCTGAGCGTCGTGGCGTCCGCCTGGACGACGACCTGCTCGGTATAGGCGCCGGGCTTCAGCACGAGCGTGACCTTGCCGCGCGCGGCGGCATCGATCCGGATGCCCTTGATGACCTCGGTCTTGAAGCCGCCCCTCACCGCCGAGAGCGTGTAGGTGCCGGCCGGCAGCCGCACCAGCCACACCGTGCCGTCGTCGACCGTCGTGCCGACGCGTTCGAGTCCGGTGTCCTGTGCGGTGACCGTGACGAGCGTGCCGGGTACCGGCGAACCGCTTTCGTCGCGTGCCTCGACGAGAAGCGTCGCGCCCGCCGTCTGGGCCCGCGCGGTTATCGGCGCCAGCAGGACTGCGCACAGCGCCGCCAGGGAGAGTCTTGCCCGAAGTTTCACGGTTAAAAGATACACTAGCGCCCCATGAAATCGTTTACATGCGGCGCCTCAGCCGTGGTAATTTTTTCGCTGATCGCCGGCGTGCCGGCGCGCACCCAGACGCCGCAGGCGCCCCAGGATCCCAACGCCAGCGCCGACTTCCTGAAGCGTCCCGCGGTCGTCCGCCAGACGCCGGAGGCTGAGCAGCAGATGTTCCTGATGCAGCCCGGCTTTCGCATCGAGAACGTGCTCGCCGATCCGCTGATCCAGGACCCCGTCGGGGTCACCTGGGACGGCAACGGCCGGATGTACGTGCTCGAGATGCGCTCCTACATGCAGGATGCCGACGGCAAGGACTCGCGTCAGCCCGTCAGCCGCATCTCGCGCTTCGAGAGCACGAAAGGGGACGGTGTCTACGACAAGCACACCGTGTTCGCCGACCACCTCGTCCTGCCGCGCATCGCGTTTCCGCTCGGCGACGGGCAGCTGCTCGTCCTCGAGACCGACAACCGCGATCTCTACAAATACACCGACACCGACGGCGACGGCGTCGCCGACAAGAAGGAGCTCTTTTACCCTGGGTTCGGCCGCGTCACCAACATGGAGTGGCAGCCGGGCGGGTTGACCTGGGGGCTCGACAACTGGCTCTATTCCACCTATAACCCGTACCGCTTGCGCATCGCTCCGAACGGCAAGCTGCTTCGCGAGGAGACCGAACCGAACGGCGGTCAGTGGTGGTCGGCGCAGGACAACTACGGGAAGATGTGGTGGGTCGACGGCGGCGGCGAAATCGGCCCGGTGAACTTCCAGACGCCGATCGTCTATGGCGCCTTCAACGTCGCCGACAACTTCGAGCCCGACTTCCAGACGCCGTACGGCGTGCCGGGCGGCATCGGCGACATGCAGGGCGGCATGCGGCGGGTGAAGGTGCCCGACAACACTCTCAATCATTTCACCGCGGCGTCGGGCGTCGACGTGTATCGCGGCGATCGCATGCCGGGCGACATGCTCGGCGATCTGTTCTTCACCGAACCGGTCGGCCGCATCGTCCGCCGCGCCAAGGTCGTCGTCACCGACGGGCTGACGCAGTTGAAGAACGCATATCCGAAGTCGGAGTTCGTGCGCTCGACCGATCCGCTGTTCCGTCCCGTGTCGATCTCGACCGGTCCAGACGGCGCGCTCTACCTGGCCGACATGTATACCGGCATCATCCAGGATGCGCAGTTCGTGCCGCCGGCGTCCTACCTCCGGCGCAAAGTCGAGCAGTACGAACTCGATCGGCTGCACAACTACGGCCGCATCTGGCGCATCACGAACGAGAGCACGGCGCCCGATCGCACCTCGCCGCGTATGTACAGCGAGACCCCGGCCCAGCTGGTGACGCACCTCGAGCATCCCAACGGCTGGTGGCGCGACACCGCGCAGATGCTCCTCGTGCTCAAGCAGGACAAGAGCGTCGTCCCGGCATTGAAGGCGCTGGCGCGCAGCTCGGCGAACCCGCTCGCGCGCATTCATGCGCTCTGGACGCTCGAGGGATTGAACCAGCTCGACGCGGCGCTGGCGCGCGAGTTCACCAGGTCGTCGGACCCGGCGCTGCGGATCCAGGGCATTCGCGCCAGCGAAACGCTCTACAAGGCCGGTGACCGGACGTTTGCCGCGGACTACAAGGCGGCGATGAAGGACGCCGATCCCGACGTCGTCATCCAGGCGATGCTGACGCTGAACCTGCACAAGGTGCCTGACGGCGTGGCGCTCATCAGGACGGTGTCGGACGCCAGCAGCAGCCGCGGCGTCAAGGAGATCGGCAGCCAGATCGTGAATCCGCGCGCCTCGCAGGGGCAGCGCCCGTCGCTGGCCGACACCGGGGCCGGCACGGTCAACATGAGCGTCGATCAGCGCAAGTCGATCCAGCGCGGCGACGCGATCTATCGCGAGCTGTGCACGACCTGTCACGCGCCCGACGGCAAGGGGGTGCCGCTGCAAGGCGCGACGGACGGCGCGAAGCTGGCGCCGCCGCTCGCCGGATCCGCGCGCGTGCAGGCGCACCGCGATTATGTCGTCAAGGTGCTGCTCGGCGGATTGATCGGGCCGGTGAACGGCGAGAACTACGCAGGCGGCGTGATGGCGTCGATGAACACCAACACCGACGAGTGGATCGCCGACATCGCCTCGTACGTACGCAACAGCTTCGGCAACGCCGGCACGTTCGTGACGCCGGCGCAGGTCGCGGCGCTGCGCAAGGTCTCGACGCGCAAGACGCCGTGGACGCTGCCGGAGCTCGAGCCGACCGTGCCGGCGCTGCTCACGAATACCGCCTCGTGGAAGCTGAGCGCGAGCGTCAATACCGACAGCGCGACGAACGTCATCACCCCGAACGCCGGACGCTGGGATACCGGCGTGCCGCAGGCGCCGGGGCAGTGGTTCCAGATCGAGCTGCCGTCGGTGATGACGGTCGCCGAACTGCAGTTCGACGCGCAGGCGCCGTTCAATTTCGGCGGCGGTGGACGCGGCGCCGGCGCGGCGGGGCGCGGCGGCGCGCCGGCGGGGGGACCCGGCGCTGGGCGGGGCCGCGGTAATTTCGGCCCGGCGGCTGCTCCCGTCGGCTACACGGTGCAGCTGTCGACGGACGGGACGACGTGGACCAGCGTCGCGCAGGGCGCCGGTCAGCCCACGACGGTCGCCTGGTTCGCGCCGACACCTGCGAAGTTCGTGAGGATCACGCAGACGGCAACCGCGCTGGCCAACGAAGCCTGGTCGATCGCTGCACTGCGCGTCTACGCGCTGCCGCAGAAACGGTAGCGCGCCGGCCGCGCGCACTCGCCGAGAGGGTGGGGGGCAGTTGAGAGCGCCGAGGAAGCCCAGTTTCAGTGCTGCGACGCAGCGCTCCTCGAGCCCGCCACATCGTACAGGCTGAACCGCTGGATCATCCACGGCGGCAGATCCGCGCCGTCGGCGGTCTGGGTGACTCTCACGAATCTCGCGCGCACCGGCGCGAACGAAATGCGGGTCGCGGTGCCGCTGCCTTTGCCCTGTGCAACGGTCTTCCAGGTCGCGCCGTCGGTTGACACGTCCACTTTGAAGGCTCGCGGATAACCCGACTTTGGCGGCGCGGCCGGCGCCGGCGGTACTCCCGGCGCCACGCCGGGACCACCGCCGCGGCGTCCGCCGCCGCCGACCGCCGTGCGCACGGGCGCGCCCGGCACGGTCGAGATGTTCTCGGGCGCGACGATGCCGGATTCGAATTGCACTTCGGCGATTTGCGCCGGCTGCGGCAGCTCGACCTGGTACCACATGCCCGCCTTCTGGGGATCCCCCGACGTCCAGGGCTGGATGCCGAAGCCGTTGGCGGCGATCGCGGTGTTGTGGCTGGCGCTCGCCTTCCACGATGGATCGCGGACGACGAGCCGGGGGAGCGACGACTCGAGATCGGTGACCGGCCATGGCGTCTTGCGCGCCGCGCTGGCGGCGCGCACGACGGCGACGTCGGACGGGAAGATCGGCGCGGCGCGGTTGCCGAACGAATTGCGGACGTAGGTCGCGATCGCCGCCACCCACTCGTCGTTGTTCTGGCCCATCGGCACCATCATGTCGGGATACGTCGTGCCGTTGATCGGGCCCTGCAGCCCGTGCAGCAGCGCGTTGATCACGTAGGCCTGGTGGCCGAGCACGCGCGGCGACGAGGCGAGCGCCGGGCCGAGGGTGCCGAGCCCTGGCGCCGGCGTACCGCGGCCGTCGTCGCCGTGGCAGGCAAAGCAGACCTCGCCGTAGATCTGCTTGCCCTTCTCCATCATCGTCTGCTCTTCCGGCGTGAATGTCGTGGCCGCGAGGCTGTCGAGGCCGCCGCCGCGTCCGGCGAACGCCGCCGGGTTGACGATGGTGTTGGCGACGAGCTGCACGCCCTTCGCCTTGTTGCTCGCGAGCAGGCTCTTGGCGGTCGCGGCCGCGTCGGCGACCTTCATCGTGTTGAGGGTCAGTAGCGCCTGGACGACGACGTCGGTGTCGGGGTCCTTCGCCATCGCGGCGTAGTCGGCGGCGAATGACTTGTCGCCGGCCTTGTAGAGCGTTTCACTGACGCGCAGCGCGGCGGCGCGGATCTGCGGATCGCCGTCCTTCATCAGGGTGCGGACGAGCGCGGCGTCGGCGGCACCGAGGCCCTCGAGCGTCCACATCGCGTGGAGGCGCGTCAGCTGACTGGCGGGGTCGGCGGTGAGGGTCTTCAGCGCCGGCACGACCGACTTGTCCTGCTTCAACACCAGCAGTTGCTGCGCGGTGTCGCGCCACCAGCCGTTGGGATCCTTCAGGTGCTCGACGAGCTGCGCAGCCGTTTCGTCGAGCATGTGGGGCTGTTGCGTCCGGCGCCCCATCCCTTCGTAGCTCAGCCGCCAGATGCGGCCGTGGCGGACGATCTTGTCGAGGCCGTACTGGTCGATGCGCTTGCGCAGATAGGTGCCGGGGCCCGACCACTGCGACTCCTGCACGATGCCGCGATACATGTCGGTGATGTAGAGCGTGCCGTCGGGCGCGGTCTTGGTGTCGACCGGACGGAAGAGCGGGTCGGTCGAGCGGATGAACTCCGACAGCGGATACGCGTTGCGCATCTGCGTGAGGCCGTCTTCCTTCACCATCTTGAAGCGGCGGAGGATGCGCGCCACGACTTCGCCGTAGAAGTAGTCGCCGACGAGATCCTTGGGCAGACGATCGCCGCGAAAGACGGCGTTGCCGGCGGCGCCAGTGGCGCGCGCCAGCGAACCATCCGGCATGCGCACGGCGTTCATGCCTCCCTGCATGTCGGCGATCAGCACCGGCGCGCCCCAGGTGATCGTGAGATCCGGTTCGAACTGATCGGGGTAGCTGTAGTTGCCGTAGTGGATCGGGAACTGGAAATAGCCCGGCATCCCGCTGGCGCCCGCCTGGAACAGCATCTTGCCGTAGTTGTCCTGCGTGACGCCCCACTGGCCGCCGTTCGATCCGGTCGGTTCGCGCAGCACGCCGTTCGGCGTCCAGCGGATGCGCACCGAGTTGACGGTGCTGTAAATCCAGTTGTCCATCCCCCAGACGAAACCCGACTCCTGGTGCTCGACGTTGAGCAGCCGGCCGAGCCCGGTGGCGAAGAGCTCCTTCTTGTCGGCGACGCCGTCGCCGTTGGTGTCGGTGTACTTCCAGACCTCGTCGGAGTTCGATTCCTTGGTGAGGATCGCGTCCTTGCCGAACGGCGTCACGAAGCGCGGGAAGATCAGCTTGTCGACGAAGACGTGGTGCGTCTCGTAGATGCCATCGCCGTCCTTGTCCTCGTGCAGCGAGATGCGGCCGACCGGATCGAGCTCGCCGGCGGCGTCGGCGTCCTGCATGTAGCCGCGGATCTCGAGCACGAACATGCGGCCGTTGCCGTCGAAGGCGATCTGCGCGGGTTCCTGGATGTCGGGATCGGTGAGCACCGGATCCAGCTTGTAGCCGGGCTGCAGCCAGATCCGCTTGGCCTCGTCGGCCGGCGAGAGCACCGGCACCGTGCCGGTCTTCGAGAAGTCGGCTTCCCACATCGGCGCGCCGCGCCCGCCCGGAGCCTGTGGCGCCGCGGCCGGCGGACCGCCCGCCTGGGGAGGCGGCGGTTGCTGCGCGACGACAGCGAGCGTGAACGCGAGGGCGCCGCTGGTGACGATCACGACGGCGGCGGCGGAACGTCTGGCGAGCATGAGCTTCTCCCCCCGAATCGCAGATGGTAACGAACTCGATACGGCCGGCGTATACCGGGTGTTTACCGGCCTGAAACCGTTTGCACGTCAGTGTAATCGAGGGTAGACTCGGCCCGCGGAAGGAGACTTTTCCCATGGCGACCCGACGAGAGTTCCTGCAGACTTCAGCAGCGGCGCTGGCGATGACGGCGGCGCGTCCGATTTACGGCTGGCAAGGGGCCAACGACCGCGTCCGCATGGGCGTCATCGGCATGGGCACCCGCGCCGCGCGCGTCTTTGATTCGCTCACCCGCAATCAGGACTGCCAGTTCCTCGTCGGCTGCGAGGTCAACGAGCTCAAGCAGCAGACGTTCCAGGCGGCGAACCGTCCCTTCGCCAAGTTCGACGTCGTCAAGGACTATCGCAAGGTACTCGACAGGAACGACATCGACGCGGTGCTGATCGCGACGCCCGACTTCTCGCACAGCAGGATCCTGGCGGATGCGCTCGCCGCCGGCAAGCACGTCTACGTCGAGAAGCCGATTTCGAACTCGGTCGCGCGCATCAACACGATGCTCGACGCCTACAACAAGCACCCGAACCTCGTCGTGCAGGTCGGCACCCACCAGCGCAGCTGGGATCACTTCATCGAAGCGAAGAAGCAGCTCGACAAGCTCGACCCGGTGACCCACGTCCTCATCCAGCAGCCGGGCGCGTACTCGCAGCAGAAGCAGAGTCCGGTGCCGGTGCCGGCGACCCTCGACTGGGACGACTGGCAGGTCGACGCGCCCAAGAAGGCGTTCAAGAGCGGCTATCTCGGCTTCCGCGGCTGGTGGGAATACGGCAGCGGCATGATCGGCGACTGGGGCGCGCATCACGTCGACGTCGCCAACTGGTTCCTCAACGCCGACAACAAGCAGCCCGTGAAAACGACCGCGCTCGGCTTCAACTCGGACCCGAACATCGATCCCGAGTGCGTCTTCAACATGTTCTCGATCGTCTGGCAGTTCGACGATCACCTCATGACGTTCGCCAACAGCGTCTACGCGCGCCCGAACTTCAACGACCCGAAGGCGCCCGACATCGAAGGTTGGGGCGTGTTCTTCTTCGCGGGCAACGGATCGCTCCAGGTCAACCGCATGGGCTGGGCGCTGCGGCCGACGGTCGGGACGACGCGCAATCGCGTCGGGGCTGAGCCGCCGCCGGGAGCCGGCAACGTGCAGACGGGCACGGCACCCGGGGGCGCGGGCGCTGGCGGCGGTGGCGGACGTGGACGCGGCGGCGCCGGTGGGCCGGGCGGCCCTGGCGGCGGCCGCGGCGGCGGTAAGCCGGCGCCCGAACTCGTCACGATGATCAACCCGCGCGGCGCCGTGGAAGAAGACTATCCGCTGCATGTGCACACGCGCGACTTCCTCGACAAGCTGAAGGCGAAGAACCGCGCCACCAACGCGCCACTCGAGGTGGGCTACAACTCGGCGCTGCCGTGCGTGCTCGCGCTCGAAGCGATGCAGGGCAACCGCGTCCTCGGCTGGGACGCGGCGGCGCGCAAGAGCAAAGCGCTATAGCCGGCCGGCCGCTGACGACAGACAGCCGGAATAACGAATGTTCATGCTGAATGCTGAACGCCGATTGCCGGCGAAGCGGCGAGCGAGAGCGCGTATAGGGGAGTCCGAGGGGCAAAGCCCCTCGGTTCAGTAAGTGCTGCGCGAGCTCCGCGTTGCCCTGCTCGGACAGGGCTTCATGGGCAAGGCGCACTCCAACGCCTTCGCCCAGGTCGGCCACTTCTACGACACGCCATTTTCCATCCGGCGCACGCTCCTGTGCGGCCGCGATCCGGACTCGCTGAAAACGATGGCCGCGCGCTGGGGGTGGGAAGAGACGTCCACCGACTGGCGCACGGCGATCAGCCGCACAGACATCGACCTCGTCGACATTGCGCTCCCGAATCATCTCCACGGTGAAGCCGCGATCGCGGCGGCCGAGGCCGGCAAGATCGTGCTCTGCGAGAAGCCGCTGTCGCTGACCGTCGAGGAAGGCGAGCGGATGCTGGCGGCGGCAAGACACGTCCGGACGATGGTCTGGTACAACTACCGCCGCGTGCCGGCGATCTCGTTCGCGCGCCAGTTGATCGCGGACGGCCGTCTCGGCACCGTCTTCCACTACGACGCGGCCTACCGCCAGCAGTGGGGGCCGGATCGATCGCGCGACGGCACCTGGAAGATGGATCCCTCGCAGGCGGGCTCGGGCGTGGCCGGTGATCTCCTGACGCACCTGCTCGACACAGCCCTCTATCTGAACGGTCCGGTGTCGGAGGGGCTCGCGATGCGGAAGACGTTCGCGCCCGGCAGACAGATCGACGATGCGTTTCTCGCCCTGCTGCGGTTCGCCAACGGCAGCGTCGGCCAGTTCCAGGCGACGCGGTTCGGTATCGGCTGCCGGAACGCCAACAGCTTCCAGATGCACGGCTCCGGCGGCATGCTGCGCTTCAACCTCGAGCGGTTGAACCACCTCGAGTTCGCCGACGCGAACGACGCGGCCACCGATCAGGGCACCAAGGACATCCTCGTCACCGACATGAAGCACCCGGTGTTTCCGCACTTCTGGCGGCCGGCGCACATCATCGGCTACGAGCACACGTTCATCGCTGCGCTTGGCGAGTTCCTCGAGGCGCTCGCCAGTGACGCGCCATTCCACCCCGACTTCGAGGACGGCCTGGCGGTGCAGCGCGTGCTCGGCGCCCTCGAGCAGTCGGCGACATCCGGCCAGTGGACGCCGGTCGCGAGCTGAGGCACTCCCCCATGCCCAACACCCAACCCCCAACGCCCGGCACACCGGCGCCGCTGCTGACCGACGGCCAGCGCTGGACGATCGTCGGACTGCTGGCCGCGTCGATCACCATCAACCTGCTCGACCGGCAGACGCTGTCGGTGCTGGCGCCGCTGCTGCGCGAGCAGTGGAAGTGGACCAACGCGCAGTACGGCTACATCGCCATCGCTTTCAATCTCGGCATGATGCTCGGCCAGATTCCCGCCGGGCAGCTGATGGATCGCGTCGGCACGCGTATCGGCCTGCCGGTCATCTTTACCGCCTGGTCGCTGATCTGCGCGCTGCACGCGGTCGCTGGCCCCGGCACGGCCCTCGACTCGCTCGCGGATTCCCTCTACGGTCTGGTCCCAGGCGTGCCCGTCGTGGCCGCCGGCATCGCCGGCTTCATCGTGCTGCGGTTCCTGATGGGGCTCGCCGAATGCGGGAACTACACGGCGGGCATCAAGGCGCTCGCCGGTCTGTTCCCGCCGGCGACCCGCTCGCGGGCCGGCGGCCTGTTCAACGCCGGCGCCCAGCTCGGGTCGGTGATCGCGCCGTCGTTCATCCTGTCGGTCCTTATCGTGCAGATGGGCATGAGCTGGAAAGCGGCGTTCATCATTCCGCCGGCGCTCGGCCTCCTGTGGCTGATTCCGTGGTTCGCCGTGTTCCCCGACAAAGAACGGATGGCCGCGATCGCCATCAAGCCGGCGGCCCTCGGCACGCCGTCTGCCACGGCGGTTGCGACCGACGTCAGCCTCGGCCGCCTGATCGGCAACCACAAGGTGCTCGGCCTGTTGCTCATTCGCGCGTTCACCGGGCCCATCACGACGTTCTACTGGACGTGGCTGCCGTTGTACCTGCGGCAGGGGCGTGGCCTGACGCTCTTCGCGACAGGCTTCCTCGCCTCCGTTCCCAACCTGATCGGCATGTCGGGCAACATCGTCGGCGGTTTCATCACCGACGGGTTCGTCAAGCGGATGGGCGCCGATCGCGGCCGCAAGCTGGCCTTCGTCTGCGCGTTCTCGCTCGGCGCGCTCAGCATGACGATGCCGTGGATCGAGAACAACTACCTGGCCGTGCTGCTGATGGGCCTCGCGCTCTTCGGCAACCAGTGGGTCGCGGCCGCCTACATCGGTACCGTCGGCGACGTCGTGCCGCAGCAGCTGGCTGGGCGCGTCAACGGCATTGCCGGCTTCGGCGACAACGGTGCCTCGATGCTGGCGGTGCTCTTTACCGGCGTGATCGTCGATCACTACGGCTGGTCGAAGGTGTTCGTCGGCGCCGGGGCGCTGCCGCTGCTGGCGATGGTCAGTGTGTTCTTCGTGCTGCGCCGGATCGAGCCGGCGACATTCGACTGAAGCTCTGGCAGGCCTGAAGGCCTGCGCTACCGGCGACTGAAGCTCTGGCAGGCCTGAAGGCCTGCGCTACCGGCAAGGAAATTCGTAGCGCAGGGCTTCAGCCCTGCCCTAGCCGGACGCGCACCATACGGCCGCACTCGCGCAGGCCGCCCTTGAGCAGGGTCCGCTGCGACGCGATGTTGTCGAGGCTGGTGCGTGCCGCCGGCACCCGGCCGGCGAGATAGCATTCGGTGATGAGCTCCTGGATCAGGAAGGAGCCGTAGCCGCGCCGGCGCGCGTCGGGCCTGACCTCCATGAAGAGATCCGCGAACGGCGGGTTGTAGTGAAGCAGGAAGCCACCGGTTCCGACCACGTCACCGCCGACGTCCACGACGAAGTCGCCGACGGGCTCGACCGTGTGCTCGAACACGCGATCGCCGCGCTGCCGACGACGCACTACGGTGCCCGGTGAGTGCAGCCCATTCGACGGGCCAATCGCGAAGAGGATCGTGTCGGACGTGAGGTCGCTGGACATTCGCCGAACCAGCGCCGCATAGAAGAGATCGTTGCTCTGACACTCGAACGCCTCGGGTTCGCATGCGTCGACCAGCGCGCCCAGGACGGTCAGGGCCTGGTCTCGAAAAACCGGCAGCAGATAGAACTCGAACAGCGTCCCGCGGCTCTCATGCGTGTCCTTGACGGCGCCGTAGCCGATCGCCCGGCCCTCATGCCGGATCAGGTACTGGCTGGTGCCCTTGCGCATGTGGGCCGCGTCGTACCGGCACTGCGCGTTCAGCTCCTGCAGGAACAGCGCCCGCAGGGGCTCGATCTTCGAGAGCCGGCATCTTGGGATTGACAGGCTCTGCATCCTCGCTGCAGTCTAGCGCACATGAAAACGATGGCCGCCGGCGTCGCCGTGCTGATTTCCTTGTCGTGGCAGATTCCGGGGTTCATCGGCAACGAGGTGCAGCCGCCGAAGATGAACGTCCCCGCCGGGTTCACGCCGATCTTCAACGGCAGGGATCTGGGCGGCTGGCACGTGAGCAAGACCAATCATCACGGCACCACGCCGGACTATCACGTCCTGCACGGCCTGATCGTCGGCACGCAACAGCCGCTCGGCGGCGGCGGCATTCTCGTCACCGACAAGAAGTATCGGAACGTCGAGGTCTATCTCGAGGTCAAGCCCGACTGGGGCTGCGACAGCGGGCTCTTCCTGCGTTCGGATGAAGCCGGCAACGCCTACCAGGTCACGCTCGACTACCTGAACGGCGGGACGGTCGGCGGCATGTACGGCGAAGGATTGACCGGCGTCACCGACGCGAACACACCGCCGAAGTTCAGTCCGGAGGCGCTGTGGACGAAGGTGTGGAAGCGCGAGGACTGGAACCGCGTCCGCGCGCGAATCGAGGGCGACGTACCGCACGTGCAGGCGTGGATCAACGATCAGCAGGTGCTCGACTTCACCGATACCGCCAATCACGCGGCAGGCGGGATCACTGAAGGCCCGATCGCGATCCAGATTCACGGCGGTCCCGAGCGCTGGGTGCCCGGCGGTTTCTGGCGGTGGCGCGTGATTGCCGTGAAGGAACTGCCGTAACGCCATGCGCTGGTTCACGGTCACCCTGCTGCTCGTGCTGCAGGCCGCGCCTTCGCGGCCCGGAACTGAACGCTGGAACGGGACCTGGGCGACGGCGCCGGCAGGCGTGTCGGGCACGCCCGAGCAGTTCTCCGGCGTGACGCTGCGGCTGGTCGTGCATACGAGCGTGGGCGGCGAGCAGGTGCGCGTCACAATCTCCAACAGCTTTGGTGCCGAGCCGCTCGTCCTCGGCGCGGTCCATGTCGCTGGCCACGACCATGATGCCGACATCGTGGCGGGAACCGATCGCGCGCTCACCTTCGGGGGCCGGGCCTCGTTCACGGTTCCGCCCGGCGCCCAGGCCTTGAGTGACCCGGTCGCGCTGCACGTCGCGCGGCTCTCCGATCTGGCCGTCAGCGTCTACCTGCCGGCGCCGACCGCGGAGACGACCACGCACGTGACGGCGCTGCAGACGAACTACGTGTCGACGCCGGGCGATTTCACCGCTGGGGCGCCGTTCGCGATCGCGCGGACGATCACGCGATGGCCGTTCCTGACCGGCGTCGAAATCGTGGCCGGGCCGCAGGCCGGCGCCATCGTCGCATTCGGCGATTCGATCACCGACGGGGCGAATTCGACTGCCGGCACGAACCATCGGTGGCCCGACCTGCTGGCCGCACGTCTGCAGCAGCGCTCCGATCTCCGTCAACTGGGCGTGCTCGACGAGGGGATTATCGGCAACCGCATTCTCCACCCGACCGAGACGCAGTTTGGCAACCTGTTCGGTCCCGCCGGGCTCGCCCGATTCGACCGTGACGTCCTCGCGCAGCCCGGGGTGCGGTTCCTGATCGTCCTGCTGGGCATCAACGACATCGGCCATCCGGGCGGCAGCGCGCCCACATCCGACGAGGTGAGCGCGAAGGAGATCGCCGCTGGGTACCGGCAGTTCATCGAACGCGCGCACGCCCACGGGCTACGCGTGTTCGGCGCGACTCTGCTGCCGTTCGAGGACACGACGCTCGCCGGGTTTTTCTCGCCGGAGAAGGAGACGAAGCGGCAGGCGGTGAACCAGTGGATCCGCACGAGCGGCGCTTTCGACGCGGTGATCGACTTCGACGAGGCGGTCCGGGATCCGGCGCACCCAGCCCGCATGCTGCCGGCCTACGACGGCGGCGACCACCTGCATCCGAGCGACGCCGGCATGCAGGCGATGGCGAACGCGATCCCCCTGGAGCTGTTTGTACGCTGAGCGAGCGAGACGGCCACGGCCGGGCGCACCGCCCGTCGCCCCCCGGCGCCTGGCGCCACGCCAGTCAGCGGGCCTTGCGCGTGTATTTGATCTCGACGGCTTTCCACTCCGGCACACTGCCGAAGCTGAGATAACTGGCCGCGATCATCGCGTCCTGCGACGTCATCTGGATGACCGTCCGCTGACGCCAGGTATCGCCGGCGAGCGGATACTCCGCCTTCAACTCGAATTGTTTCGTCCGTTCGTCGTAGCCGCCGGCCTCCGCGACGCGGGCGAGGTTGGTGCTGGAGATGCGCGTCGCCTCGTACTGGTGCGTCTCCGGGTTGAAGCCGGTCCAGGCAAGGGTCGTGAACGGCGTCCCGTTCAGGGCGCCTTCGATTTTCTCCTCGACGAAGCGTCCGTCGAAGAGCGGGCGGATCGTCGAGGTGCCTGGGGTCGGAAGGCCGGCGCCGCCTGGCCGCAGCCAGAACGTCATCTCGACGTCCCAGGTGCCGGCCATCGCGGTCAGGCGGGCATGCTCCGCGTCGGTCTTCTGTGCCGACGCGACGATCGGGTTGGCAAGTAAGTTCACGACGACGAGCGTGACAAGCCATACGGCACGAGGAGTCGGCATCGGCAGACTATAGTCCACGACCGCGGCGAGCATGGTGAGCGCCAGGGACGGCCGTGTCAGGTGCCGCGGCCCGCTACGTCAGCCCAAACAGCCGCGCGGCGTTCTCCTTCATGATGAGCGGCCGCACCTCGTCCTTGATCGAAATCGTCGCGAAGTCCGCCATCCATTTCTCCGGTGTGATCCAGGGGTAGTCCGAGCCGAAAAGCACTTTGTGCTTCAGCACGGTGTTGGCGTACTGCACGAGCGTGGGGGAGAAGTACTTCGGCGACCAGCCCGAGAGATCGATGTAGACCTGCGGCTTGTGCATGCAGATCGAGATCGCCTCGTCCTGCCAGGGGAACGACGGGTGCGCCATGATGATCGGCAGATCGGGGAAATCGACGGCCACGTCGTCGATCGGCATCGGGCTGCCGTACTTGAGGCGGACGCCGCCGCCGCCGCGCATGCCGGTGCCGATGCCGCTATGTCCGGTGTGGAAGAGCACGGGCAGGCCGGCCTCCGCAAACACCTCGTAGAGGGGGTAGGCCATCCGGTCGTTCGGGAAGAACTCCTGAAGCGGCGGGTGCAGCTTCAGGCCGCGGACGAGGCCGCCGCTCACCAGCCGCTTCGCTTCCGCGACTCCGTCCTTGCCGCGATGCGGGTTGATGCTGCAGAACGCGATCGCGATGTCGCGATTGTCGGCGGCAAACTGCGCAACTTGATCGTTGGTGGGGTACGAGCGGCCGGTCAGCGTCTCGTCCACCATGAAGACGACGCAGCCGATCCGGCGCGAGCGGAAATATTCCGCCTGCGACGGCCAATCTCGCGGCGCCCCCCCCGCCCTGAAATGCTTCGCGGCCGCCTTCTCGGTGTCCGTCAGGTCGCCCTGATGCTCGAGATGGACGTGGACGTCGAAGGCGGTCAACTGGCTGATGTCGAGTCCCGGTCGGGTCACGGCGCGTCTCCGATGATGACGTGCGGGCCTGGCGCGTCGGCGTAGAGATCGTCGACGAGCCCGGCGCGGCGCGCGAGGACGGCGCGCTGGTTGATGGATCCCTTGTCGGTCATTTCCTGATGGTCGAGCGACAGCGGTTCGACGAGCAGAATGGCGCGCGCGACGCGCGTCGCGCTGCCGGTCGCCTGTGCCGAGAACGAGGTCAGCCGCCCGGCGATCGCGCCGCGGACCGCAGGATGCGCGGCGACCTCCGTGAAGGGCGCGCCGTCGAGGTCGGGACACAGCCGCCGGCAGGCGTCCTGGTCCGGCACCGCGAGCATCGCGAGGCAGTCCCGGTCGTGGCCCGCGATCACCGCGTCGCGCACGAACGGCACGAAGTGCGCCACGATCGCCGCCCGCAGCACGCCGACGCCAACCCAGGTGCCGGTCGAAAGCTTGAAGTCCTCGCCGATGCGGCCGTCGAAGAGGAGCCCCTGTGCCGGATCCCCAGGCACGGCAAAGCGGACGGCGTCGCCCATGCCGAAGTAACCGTGCGCGTCAAACGCCGCGGCCGTCCGCTGCGGATCGCGCCAGTATCCCGGGGTGACGTTCGCTCCCTTCACCCGCACTTCATAGCGGGCACCACCGGCCGGGACGAGCCTGAGGTCGACGCCCGGCACCGGCAGGCCGATGTGCGACGCGAGATCGCTCTCCCACGGGCGGCAGATGGCCATCGGCGCCGTTTCGGTGGAGCCGAGACCGGTGACGAGCATCAGCCGCTCGCCGCAGGTCTCGACTGCAATCCTGGCGAGCTCGTCGGCCACGTGCTGCGACAGACTGGCGGCGGCGTAGAAGAGCAGCCGCAGGCGGGGACTGAAGAAACGCTCGGCCAGCGTGCGGTCGCGCGCCAGCGCCTTCACCAGTTCCTCGTAGCCGCGCGGGACGTTGAAGTACACCGTCGGGGCGACCTCGCGCAGGTTGCGGACGCTCTCCTCGAATTGCCCTGGGAGCGGCCGCCCTTCGTCGAGGTACAGCGTCCCGCCGTTGTAGAGCGCGATGCCGACGTTGTGGTTGCCGCCGAAAGTGTGATGCCACGGCAGCCAGTCGACCAGCACCGGCGGCTCATCGCCGAGGAACGGCAGCGTCTCGAGAATCATCTGCTGGTTCGCCGCCAGCATGCGGTGGGTGTTGACGACCCCCTTGGGCAACCCCATCGATCCCGAGGTGAAGAGGATCTTCGCGGGCGCATCGGGATCGATCGCGGAGTGCGCGCGGTCGACGTCGGAGGTCGGCCGCGTCGCGAGCAGCGCCGGCATGTCGTTCGCGTCGATCGTTTCGACGCGCGGCGCCGCCATCGACGCCAGCGCCGCCGCATAGCGCGCATCGGCGGCGTAGACGAGCCCCGGCGTGAGCGTGCGGGCGACGTGGCCGAGTGTGCCGTAGTCACGCGAGACCAGCGAGTAGGCCGGGGACACCGGCGCATGGAGCACGCCGGCGTACTGCGCCGCAAGCGCGAGCACCAGGTGGTGGACGTCGTTGCCGGAAAGGATCGCCAGCGGGCGATCGGCCGACAACCGGCGATCGAGCAGCGCCTGCGCGACGGCGCGGACCCGCGTCAGCGCCTCGCCGTAGGTGAGGGAGACGAAGCGATCGCCCTCGCGCCAGGCCAGCAGCGCGCGCTCGGGGGCGGCCGCGGCCCAGTGGACCAGGCGATCGGTGATCGATCGCGGATACGCGCCGAGCAGGCGCGCGGCGTGCATGGTGATCACGCCGGCGCCGCCGTGCTCGATTACCGGACGCAAATCCCCCAGCCGCGCCGCGCGATACCGCATCGGATGCCTATGATAACTTCGATGATCGTGGCAGACGGAACGTTTCACACGCTCGCGGTCGTCGGCGCCGGCAACATGGGCAGCGGCATCGCGCAGAAGATGGCCAGCGAAGGCTTCGCGGTCGTCCTCCTCGACGTCGACGAAGGCAGAGTGCAGCGCGGGCTGCGCGGTATCGAGGAGACGCTCAAGGACGGCGTCGAGCGCAAGCTCTTCACGCCCGATCAGGTCGAGGGCATCCTCTCCCGTATTCGAGTGACGACGCGCTTCGAGGATCTGCGCGATGCCGATCTCGTCGTCGAAGCCGTGTTCGAGGACATCGCCGTCAAGCGCGACGTCTTCGCGCGGCTGGAACAGTCGTGCCGACGCGACGCGATCCTGGCGACCAATACTTCTTCGTTCGCGGTCAGTGACGTCGCCGCCGGCACCGCCTCGCCCGAGCGCGTGATCGGCCTGCACTACTTCTATCACCCTGCGAAGAACCGCCTCGTCGAGGTGGTCGGCGGCGCTGCGTCGAGCGCCGAAGCGCTTGCCGGTGCGTGGGCGCTCCAGGAGCGGATGGGGAAGACGCCAATCCGTTCACGGGACGCCTGCGGTTTCGTCGTCAACCGTTTCTTCGGACCGTGGCTCGCCGAAGCCGTCCGCATTCTCGACGAAGGGATCGCCGGCATTCCGACCATCGAGGCCGCGGCGAAGCAGGCCTTCGGCATCGGCATGGGGCCGTTCGAGCTGATGAACGTGACCGGGATTCCGATTGCCGTCCACACCGACGACACGCTCGGGGCGGCGTTCGGTCCGCTATACGGCACGCCCGACCGTCTGCGCCGGCAGTTCGAGTCGGGCCGGCCCTGGGATCTGTCAGGGGAGCCGGAGGCGTCGGTCTTCGGTCTGGTAGCGGATCGACTGGCCGGCATCGCGTTCTACATCGCCTCGGCGCTCGTCGACGAGGGTGTCGGCACAATCGAGGATACGGACATTGGCGCGCGCGTCGGGCTGCGCTGGCGCCTCGGTCCGTTCGAGCTGATGAACCGCTTCGGGCTGCCGGGCGCCGCGTCACTCGTGGAAGACGTCACGAAGCGCTGGCGGGTGACGGTGCCGGGTCTGTTCTCGAGGCAGGCCGCCAGCGGCAAGCCGTTTGTGTTCACGCTCGTCCGGCGTACCGACCGCGACGGCATCGCCACGCTCACCATCGACCGCCCCGACGCGCTCAACGCGATCAACGAAGCCGTCATGGCGCAGCTGCGCGACGCGTTCCGGGCAGCGGCCGCCGATCCCGCCGTCGCGGGCATCGTCCTGGCGGGCAGCGGCAAGGCGTTCATCGCCGGCGCCGACATCCGGTTCTTCGTCAAGCACATCGAAGCAAAGAGCATTGGGAAGATCGCCGCCTTCACGACGGCCGGACAGGAGCTGCTCCTCGAGCTGCAGCGCTGCCGCAAGCCGGTCGTCGCGCGGGTACACGGCATGGCGCTCGGCGGCGGCGTCGAAATCGCGCTCGCCTGCCACTACATCGTCGCCACCCCCAAGGCGACGTTCGCGTTTCCAGAGACTGGCATCGGCATCTACCCCGGGCTCGGCGGCACGCAGCGCACCACGGCGCGGGTCGGCCGCGGGCTGGCGAAATGGCTGGTGCTGAGCGGCGACACCCTGACGGCTGACCAGGCGCTCGCCATCGGGTTGATCGATCGGATCGCGTCCTATGAGGATCTCGACGCCGCGATCCGCGACTGTGTCGCGAAAGGGCCGGTCACCTCGCGCAGGCCGCAGCCGGTGCCGGAAGCGTTCCGTCCGATCGCCTCGCGGTATGAGTCGGCGACGCTCGAGGCGCTGCGCGCGTCGGAGACGCGCCTCGGCCACAAGGCGCCGGTCGCACTGCGGCTGGCGTCGGAGCTGATCGATGGCGGCGAAGGGCGCGCCATAGAGCAGGGGATCGCGATGGAGCTGTCGCACCTCGACGAGATCTTCTCGACGGCAGACGCCTACGAGGGACTGTCGTCGCTCGGCAAGCGGCGGCCGGTCTTCAAGGGTTCGTAGGGCAGGCCTTCAGGCCTGCCTCTCCATTTGACAAGCCAATAGTCTCGGGTGTATTCCATTGGCGTGTCTAATAGAGATGCCAAGGCCGATGTCCTGCAGGGGACGCTCGACATCATGATCCTGCAGACGCTGGCCACGCTCGGGGCGTCGCACGGCTACGCGGTTGCGGCGCGCATCGAGCAGGTGTCGGGCGGCCGCCTGCAGCTCAACATGGGCACGCTCTATCCCGGACTGATGCGGCTGGAGCAGCGCGGCGCGATCCGCGGCAGCTGGGGCACCACCGACAACAATCGCAAGGCGCGCTTCTACGACCTGACGGCGGCCGGGCGAAAGCTGCTCGCCGCCGAAAGGTCCGAGTGGGATCGGACCGTCGCGATCATGCAGGCGCTGCTCAGGGAGCCGAGCTAATGGCGGCCGTCCGCGCGTGGCTTCGGCGCCTCTGGGGAACCTTCCGCAAGGCGCCGGAAGACGCGGACATGGAAGAAGAACTGCGGCTGCACGTCGAGATGGTCGCGGACGAACTGCAGCGCCGCGGCCTGGCGCGCGGCGAAGCGATGCGGCAGGCCCGCGTCCAGGCCGGCGGCGTCGCGCAGGCCATGGAGCAACGGCGCGACCAGCGTGGCCTCCCGTGGCTGGAGGACCTGATGCAGGATCTCCGCTTCGGCGGCCGCACGCTGCGACGCAGTCCGGGCTTCACGGCCGTTGCGCTGGTGACGCTGGTGCTCGCCATCGGCGCCAACACCGCGATCTTCAGCCTGATCGATCCGCTGCTCTTCCGCGATCTGCCCGTCCGCGATCCGGCAAGCCTCGTACAGTTCCTCTTCCAATATCCGCTCGATCCACCGCTGAACATGTTCGGCCGCGGCGATTACGAGCGGTATCGCGACGGCAACACCGTGTTTTCGGATCTCTTCGGACTCACGCCGTTGGCGGTAGAGTCGCGCACCGCCGAGGACCCGATCGCCGCCGACATCGTGACCGGGAACTTCTTTCAGGCGCTCGGCGTGCGCCCCGCGCTGGGACGAGTCCTGGAATCTGCGGACGACAGGCCTGGCGCCGCTCCCATCGCGATCGTGAGCTGGCAGTACTGGAAGCATCGATTCAACGGCGATCCGCGTGTCCTCGGCGCGTCGATCGATATCAAAGACAGCCGTGTGCCCGCGCCGCTGCAAGCGACGGTGGTCGGCGTGGCCGACGCCGGCTTCGCCGACATCGTCGTCGGCTCCCGCCCAGATGTCTGGCTGTCGCTGTCCGCTGCGCCGGACGCGATGCGCTCCAGGGGCAGCCTCTCGCTCGTCGCGCGCCTCAAACCGGGCGCTTCGATCGAACGGGCGCGCGCCGAGATGCGCGTCCTCGACCAGACGCGGATCGACCGGATGGCGGTCGGAGATCCTCAGTGGCGCCGTGCCGTCATCAACGTGGAGCCCGCGCGCACCGGACTCGACACGCCGCTGCATCAGCAGTTTGGCGGTCCACTGCGGCTGCTCCTGACGCTGGTTGGCGGCCTGCTGCTGCTGGCGTGCGCCAATATCGGCAGCCTGCTGCTCGCCCGCGGCGCGGCGCGGCAGCACGAGATGGCCGTCCGCGTCTCGCTCGGCGCCGGACGCTTCCGCATCGTTCGACAGATGCTGACCGAATCCCTGCTCCTGGCATCCGTGGGCAGCATGCTGGGTATCGTCGGCGCGCGGTTCGCCGCGCCGACGCTGATGCGGATCATGATCTCCGCGGTGCGAGTGCCGAGTCCTCTGCCGCGACTGGAGATACCGCTCGACGCGCGCGTGCTGCTGTTCACGATTCTGGTGACGATCGGGGCCGCGCTCGTGTTCGGCTTGGCGCCCGCAGTGCTGGCGTTTGCGTCAGCTCCGGCACAGGCGCTGCGGCAGGGCGCCGGCGCACAGCCGCGATCGCGTCGGCTGTTCGGCAGCGGACTGGTGGTGGCGCAGGTTGCGATCTCGCTGGCGCTGCTGAGCGTGGCGCAGCTGTACATGAGCCACTTGCGTCAGCTGCGCGGCGCGAGCCTCGGGTTCGAGCGCGACGGCGTGCTGCTGATGTCGGTGAACACCTCCCGCGCGCAAACGCGCCAGCAACTGGCGGCGCTCTACCGGCAACTCGTACCGCGCCTGCGGGCCATCCCCGGCGTGCGTGCTGTCGCGACCAGCGGCACGACGCCGCTGGCGCTCGGAGCAGTCAGCCGGTTCCTTCGCGCCGAAGGCTACGACGAGCCCGTGGCGAATCGGTCACGAGTTGCGCTCAATTGGGTCTCGCCGGATTATTTCGCCACCTACGGCACGCCTGTTCTGGCGGGGCGCGACTTTCGCGACACCGACGGCGACCAGCCGCGCCGCGTCATCGTCAACCAGGCGCTGGCGCGGCAGTATTTCGCCGGCCGCGACCCGGTGGGCCGCCGCGTCTGGCTCGAGAACGAGCGCGATCCGTACGAGGTCGTCGGTGTGGTGGGAGACGCGAAGTACTCGGATATCCACGTGGCGGCGCGGATGATCGCGTATGTCTTCGCGCCGATGTCGAGAGGCACGACGGCGGTGTCGCTTCGGACGGCCGTGCCGCCGAGGGCCATCGCGGCCGCGGCGCGGCGAGTCGTCGAGGAGGCGCTCGGCGCCGGCTCGGCCCTGCAGGTGACGACGCTGGCCGAGCAGGTCGACGCATCGATCATCCCGGAGCGGCTGATGGCGACCCTGTCGGGATTCTTCGGAGGCGTCGGTGCGCTGCT